>NZ_QWJI01000034.1 GCF_004354815.1 Cardinium endosymbiont of Culicoides punctatus | reverse complement strand
AGCCGTTTTTTATCAAATATAGTGGAAAATCCTCAATGTCAGTCTTTTATCCCATCATATATTTGTACCACCACCAAAAATTAATAAAGAAGACCACCACCCAAAAAATATACTTTTCTCAAAAATTTATTGTATGTTAGGAAACGAGATTGAGATATGTGAAGTTACATTGCAAACTTGTAGATAACCCATTTATATCAAATTAATTATTTAGAATTATTCTAAAGGATATATTACGAACACTAAATTTTATGCTTCTATGAAAAAATATGCAAAATATCCATTATTTTTTGGCCTACTCTTGATCGCAGTCAGGCAGTTTTGGCCTACGCAAAAAAATAATAAAAACATTGAAAAAGAATTAAATTTAGCACTTAACACTCCGGTTGATGGTATAGATCCTGCAACCAATACAAGTAGCTGTGGGGGAAAACTAATTGGGAAAATTTATGAAGGATTATTAGAATACCACTACCTAAAAAAGCCTTATGAACTTATACCTAGCTTGGCAGCAGCGATGCCAACCATTTCTGAAGATGGATTGACCTATACTTTTACTATAAAAAAAGGAGTCTATTTTCACGATAATGTTTGTTTTCCTAATGGAAAAGGCAGAGAACTAACTGCTGAAGATTTTGTCTATTCCTTTAAAAGAATTGCTGACCCCGCAGTACGTTCTCCCTATTTCAGTCTATTTGTAGATTACATAAAAGGGATTAAAGCATTTAACGAACACGTTACAAGACATAGAGGAGATTATAGCTACCCCATCGAAGGTGTTAAAGCCATAGACAGCTATACCCTACAATTTACCCTTACTAAGCAATTTCCAATATTTTTACATTATTTAGCACAACGTTGTACCAGTGCAGTAGCCAAAGAAGCAGTAGAGCATTATAAAGATGCTTTTGTAAGCCATCCAGTAGGTACTGGTCCTTTTACATTAGATTACTTTAACCCACAAAGTAATAAAATCACTTTTATAAAGAACAAAAATTTTAGAGAGAAGTATTACCCTACAGATGCATCACCAGCATTGCAACATATGCTAGGGCCAGCTGGTAAAAAGGTTCCGTTTCTTGATAAAATCACCTATTATGCTATATATGAATCACAACCATGCTGGTTGCAGTTTAAAGAGCATAAGATAGACTGTATTGAAGTAGTAAGGGCCTATGTAAAACAAGTGTTTGAGCATGGAGCACTCAAGCAAGAACTCAAACAGCAAGGTATAAACTTGCTTGAAGAGACAAGCACAGGTATTGGTTTTATAGGTTTTAACTGTTTAAAAAAACCTTTAGATAATCAAAAATTGCGACAAGCTATGTCATTGGCTTTTGACAGGCATGCCTTCAATAAACTTTTTGCTGATAATCTAGGTGTTATACAACCATCTTTTGTACCCCAATCTTTTGTAGGGTATGATGCTGGACTGGTAAACCCCTATATAAATTATGATCTAGAAAAAGCCAAACAGTACTTAGCAGATGCTGGATACCCAAATGGCAAAGGACTGTCTGTGCTTACAGTAAATACCTCAGCAATGCCTGAAGCCCGAATGCAATTGGAGTTTTTTGCAAAATGTATGGATAAAATTGGCATTAAAGTGGAAATCCAGCAATCTACTTTCCCCGAATTATTAAAAAAACTTTCAAGAAAAGATTATTTAATATCCAACCTAGGTTGGGGTGCTGACTATCCAGATGCTGCATATTTTTTCTCTGACTTAAGATCAAAAAAAGGGAATGGTATTCTTATGGAAAATCAGCCATTTAATACACTATATGACCAAGCGGTACAAATGGCAGATTCGCCAGAAAAAACAGTAGCATATAAACAATTAAATGCAATGTTGGTAGAAATTATGCCGGCACTGCTTACACCTAGACTCCCCAAGTATATGCTAGTACACAAACGTGTGAAAAATTATGTAATAGCGCCTTATTCGCATGGAGCAGAACAGTATATAGATATAGACCTATGCTGAAATCTATTTAATTTAAATAAGCTACAAATACAATTTTAGGTTAAGCTGTGCAATATAGATGAAAAGATACAGAAGTATTGGTAATCTTTAATAAATACCATGTCACGCCTTCTTATTTATCGTGCTTCTGCAGGGTCTGGAAAGACCCATACACTGGTAACCAATTACATAAAATGGGCATTGACCCATCCCAATGCCTTTAAACATATTTTGGCTGTAACTTTTACCAATTATGCCACACAAGAAATAAAACAACGTATTTTAACATACCTATATAGTTTATCTATTGGGGAACAAACACCTTTATGGGAAACGCTATATCAAGCAGGATGGACAGCTGCCAAACTACAACAAAGAAGCAAAGAGGTTCTCTCTACCATTGTATATCAGTACAGCGATTTTTCTGTTACCACTATTGATAGTTTCTTTCACAAAATGATCCAAGCATTTACAAAAGAACTAGGGTTACAGAAAAATTTCGTTATTGAAATGAATCAAACATTGGTTTTGAAAGAGGCTGTCAAAGAGCTTATTGCCCAACCACCTGATATTCCATCATTAGAAACATGGATTGTACATTTTGCATTAGCAAAACTCTTACAAGGAAAAAAATGGAATGTGGCGAATGATATTGAAGGGCTTGGTAAAACACTTTTTGAAGAATCATTTAAACTTCATGAACAAGCATTATTAGACTCCTTACAGCAAGAAGAAATATTACCTCATTTCTTATCAGAAATAAAAACACTTTTGCATTCTTTTGAAGAAAAAATGCAAAATATAGGACAAACTGCCCTATTACGACTTGAACAAGCAAAGCTTCAACCAGAGGATTTTGCTTATGGGGCCAAAGGTGTAATAGGCTATTTTTTAAATATAGCGCATAAGAAAAAATTTGAACCAACGAAACGGGCTATTATAGGCAAAATCAACCTAAAAACTTGGCTCACTAAAATAAAAGGCAATACATCAAAAGATATTGCACATGTAATTGAGACATCATTGCACCCACTACTTGTAGAAGCTATTGACCTGTATGAACAGGAAGGATCATTATATAAAACAGCAACAGCCATATTTCGTTTTACCTATACCTTTGGCATTATAAGTGCTTTACTTTTAATATTAAAACAGTATAGATCTAAACACAATATATTGTTCATATCAGATATTTCAGCTCTACTGTATCAAGTTATTCAGAAAAATAAAATTCCCTTTCTTTATGAAAAAATTGGTAGTCAATTTCATCACTTTCTTATAGATGAGTTCCAAGATCTGTCCCTTTTTCAATGGATGAACATCAAGCCACTATTGCATAATAGTTTATCTCAGGGTTATACCAATCTATTGGTAGGAGATGTAAAACAATCTATTTATCGTTGGCGTGGAAGCAATTGGAAGCTTTTAAACCATCAAGTGGAACAAGAATTTCCAGATAGCCATATCCATACGTTATCTACCAATAGACGCAGTCAGGAAATGATTGTTTTATTTAACAATCATTTCTTCCATTTTGCATCAAAGCAGTTGATTGCTCATTTAGAAAATGAATGGCTATCAACAGACCATGCCATAGATATTACCGCATTAAGAGCTGAATTAACACAGATGAAAAGAGCTTATCAAGATGTTGAGCAACAGATCATGGCTCCTATGTCAAGTGATTATAGAGGATATGTAGAGCTTTTATTTATTAAACAACATCCATTCGATACAGATGAAAAAAAGATCTCTTGGAAGGAATATGCACAGCAAGAGACCATATCCCTAGTAGAACAATTGCAGCAAGAAGGGATCCCAGCGAAAGATATTGTTTTATTAGTAAGGAATAATAGTGAAGCTGCCTTGGTAACAGAGCTATTTAGTGAACATCATAAAACAGTTCCTTCTACTTTGCCATATGAAGTAGCATCAGACCATGCCCGCACACTATCTAGCCATACCACCATAAAGACATTGATTCATGCACTGTATTACCTTAATGATGAACAAAATACCATCAGTAAACTTGCCTGTATTCAGGCTTATTACAGTTGCATAGATGCAGAGAAAAACATTTGGCAGAGCAATGATTTATACAATACAATCGCCTCAGAAAGTGAAATGGAGGGTCTATTGCCAAAGTCTTTTTGGACACTAAAGAACTTTTTAAAAAACATATCCATTTATCCATGTATTAAATTACTTATAGAGATTTTTTTTAAAAATGATAGCTGTTATAATGATATTATAGACTTTTTTCAAAGCATTGTTTTTGATTTTGCTTATAAATATAAAGAAGACGATTCAATCACATCATTTTTAACTTGGTGGGAAAAACGTGGTCAAGATATAAAACTTCCTCCAAGTACGCATGAAAATTTGATCAGAGTCATGACCATTCACCAATCCAAAGGATTGGAATTTAATGTAGTCATTATGCCTTTTTGTAGCTGGAACTTAGATCACACACCACAAAATAGCCCTATTTTATGGCTCAACACCAATGCTCAGAGCCCTTTTAATTATTTTTCTGTATTACCCATACGGTATGGATCCGATTTAAAGGGAACCTACTATACAAAAGATTACCATTTAGAAGAGATGCAGATTTATTTAGATAACTTAAATCTACTTTATGTAGCTTTTACTAGAGCTCGATCAAAGCTTTATGTTATATCTCCACTCCCAGAAAATAGGGAAAGCATAGATACCACTTCTGACTTGGTTTACCAATCTTGTATGTTACTAACAAGTATAGATCCAAGTAACACTACACAACCTCCCATAGCCGATATCAAGGAAACACCCATAGGAATCAAACTGTGCTTTGGGAAACACGTATATTAGACTTCTTTCGAAACTAACTTTTAGTCCTACTAAAATGTACAAAGCTTTACTTTGACCAGTCAAGTGTATTACTGGAATTTTTCATAGTTAATTCGTAATCAATTATAAAAGTAATTAAAAAATTGATTTTTTAGTGTGGAATGTCAGATGTAGGGTTAAATACTTGCATTACATTCCAATATTTTAACTTGTTCTTTGCACCAGGGTGTAAATTTATCTGCGTTTTTTTCTAAGTGTAAAATAAACTGAGGCCATGTGATGAATTTGACTGAAGCTACTTCTTGCTCATTGATAACAATATGATCGTCTGAAGTGGCCATGTATATTGGGCATATTTCATGCTCTACAATATTATTGTGGTTGAATTTATACCGATAGTGACCAACAAAATGCAATTGTTGAAGAGTTGCTAATCCAAGCTCAAATTTAGCATGTCTATAAACAGCCTGCTCATTGGTCTCATGTATTTGAGGATGTCCACAAAAACTATTTGGTGGTGGTACAAATATATGATTTTACTTAGCCCAAGCGTTACCTTTATTTATGCTATCAATGACTATCATGATTGC
>NZ_QWJI01000033.1 GCF_004354815.1 Cardinium endosymbiont of Culicoides punctatus | reverse complement strand
TTTTATTTTTTTTAACAATCATCTTTACTTAAAAATTAATTTTTAATCGCTCGATATGTCTTAATGAGCTATGTAGGCAGTAAATAAATGAAGATGACAACAAAGCACACTATCATTGCTCTCTAAGACAGATCAGGCTGTATATTTTTAGCTACTGCGGTAAATATACAGAAATATTCTCATGATACTAGACAAGACTTTTACACAATAGGTAATATAGTTTTCAATTTTAATAAAAGTTAAAAACAAAACTGTATCCTAGTACAATAGGCTGGTTTTGTTCTTCTCAAAAGAAGGAGTATATTAACAAAAATATAAAAATATAAAAGGATTAAATCATGTGCAAAGTATCGAGAAAAACGCTTCAATGCTATGCTAGTTTCCCTTTACAACCGAAAATATGCATTATACTAATCATATTAGCAGGCCTTTCTTTTGGCTTATTATGGTTTGGGATTAATAATGAATGCAATCAAAAGTATATGCCAAAACCACGTGGCCATTGTCGAATAGATCTACCAGAACAAGCATATCAACATACCAAAGAAAACCTTCCCTATCAATTTGAATATTCTGTACATGCCGATATATTAGAGAGCAAGAGTATGTATAAACAAAAGTTTTGGGTTGATCTCTACTATCCTCAATTTGAAGCTACAATTTATATTTCCTATCAATCCATCACAGATGACCCTATTTTGTTAGCTCAACTATGCCAACATGCTAGTGAATTAGCATTTAAACATAGCTCACAAGCTGCTTCTATCGAAGAAAGCATTATCCAGACACCAAAAGGATATCAAGCAACGGTTATAGAACTTTTCGGACAAGTTCCTACGCCATTCCAATTTTATATTACCGATGGTAAAAAGCATTTTTTGAGGGGAGCACTTTATTTAAAAACGGCTTCGCAAAATGATTTTTTAGAACCAGTAATCGAATTTATTAAAAAGGACATTATTCATATGCTTAATACATTAGAATGGAAGTCATAATAAACGTAATGACCAAGACATCTTTAATTTTTACCGTATACAGCATAGCTGTATAATACTATTTTTATACAGAACATAAGGTAGTTGAAAAGCGATCATTCATCTGAATCAAAAATCAGAATTTACATATATCTGAGTATTCTCGGAAACATGGGAACTTACTTCCATACGTTTGCTCCAATAATTTATTGGTGAACACATCTTTTGTTATACCAACAGCTATAAGCTTATGATTCAATAATACAAGCCAATCGAAATATTCATATATAGATCCCAAATCGTGGTGTACCACTACAATAGTCTTTCCTGCTGCTACCATTTTTTTTAATAGCGTAACAATAGTTTTTTCCGTAGTAGCGTCTATACCAGTGAAAGGCTCATCCATAAAATACAAGTCTGCATCTTGAGCGAGCGACCTAGCTAAAAATACCCGTTGCTGTTGTCCCCCAGATAATTCTCCAATTTGCCGTTTAGCAAGGTGAGCAATCCCTAGTTCTTCTAGGCACTGCATGGTTACCTCTTTATCTATTTTAGTTGGTCGTTCCAATAACCTCAATCTATTGTATCTACCTAGAAGAGCGATATCAAAGACAGAAGCAGGAAAATCCCAATCTACAGACTCTTTTTGGGGAACATAACTTATACGTTTTCTTACTTTTTCAATGGGGTTTCCAAATAATGATATATTACCTTTCTGATAAGTAATCAGCCCCATAGCAGCTTTTAACAATGTAGATTTTCCAGCCCCATTTGGACCTACTACGCCAATAATTTTACAAGATGGTAGTGAGAAACTTATTTTGTCTAATACAATTTTATTACCTGTGTACGCAACCGTTAAATCTTGAATATGTACAATATTGGTTTCTTGATGCATCATTGTCTATTTTAATGCATTAACAATAGCTATAGCATTGGCTCTAATCATACCACAATAGGTTCCTTCTGGCGTATTAGGTGCTCCCAAAGCATCTGAATAAAGGTACCCTCCTATTTCTGTTTTTTTTTCATAATGGGCACAGCCTTCCAATACAGCACGCATTGATTTATCTGAAACAGAAGTTTCAAAAAAAATTGCCTTGATATTTCTTTCTACAATAAGTTGTACAATACGTTGAATATCTTTTAATCCACATTCAGCCACAGTAGAAATACCTTGTAGTCCGACTACCTCAATATTATAAGCTCTACCAAAGTAACCAAATGCATCATGTGCAGTAATTAATACACGTTGTTTCTCTGGAATAGATTGAATTTGATCTGTAATTTCTTGATGCAAGCGTTCTAGTTTTTCCAAATATGCAACCGTATTTTCTTTGTAATAACCAGCAGATTCCGGTCTTTCTTCTTGTAATTTTTGACTAATAAAGCCAACTACCTGTTGCCAAATGGTTACATCAAACCAAATATGGGGATCTATACCTATAGGAAAAATATCTTCATATATGAACTGTTCTTTATTAAGTGCATCACTAGCAGCATATACTGTTCTTGTCTCTGACAACTTTTCCAAGAGATCACTCATTTTCCCTTCTAAATAGAGTCCATTATAGACGATGATATCAGCACTCATAAGCTTTTGAACATCCCTTTGAGTAGCCTGATAGGTATGAGGATCTATACCAGGACCCATAAGACTAACTACATTCGCATCTTCTTTTACAATATTTTTGATAGCATCTCCTAAGATTCCTGTAGTAGTTAGAATAGTAAATTTAGCATTAGTAGGACTTATGCCAAAAGAAGACAGTGTGAGATAAAAAAAGAAACACAAGACCTTATAGAAAGCGACCCGTTGAAATTTAGTAAAGATAGTCATATTGCTTGTGTAATAGTTCCCTTAATGCATTAATTAATATTAAAAAGTAAAACAGTGAAGCTACATTAATGTATTTTACAAAAGATTTTCTAAACATACACATTTTACATAAATGTAAATCTCCTCATTAATATATGGCATATAGACCAATTTTTTTTAGTGTAAAAATACAAAAAAATCAGAAGCTAATATAAAAATTAGCTTTAGTAGTTACGAACTATATGTATTTGCTACAAAGTTACTAAAATATTATCTGTTATTTTGCGTGATACATTAATTTTATACTGGTTATCAATAATTACATCAATCGATTCATCAAAATGAATTTTTTCTAGAACCGTTATTTTTGCACCTAAATAGATATTTCTTTTGTTCAGATATTGTAAAAAAGACGCTGAATCATCTTTAATAGCACTAACAATAGCACTTTCTCCTTCCGGTATATCCGTAAGTAAATGCCTGCATTTTTCGATAATCTTTCCATTAGAACTGGGAATTACAACCCCATGGGGACTACAATATGGATGACCTAGAAAATTTTCAAGCCGATCTATTAGTATGTCGGAGTCAACATATTGTAATTGATCTGCTACATGATGGATATCATTCCAATCAAATTTTAATTTATCCACTAAAAAAACCTGCCACAGTAAATACTTGCGTATAGTCATTACAGCTAGTTTCCTTCCTATTTCTGATAAACTTACCCCATGGTATTTTTGGTACATAACAAGTTCTTTGCTATGTAGTCTTTGTAGCATATCCGTAGTAGATGCAGCACTCGTATTTAAAAATGTTGCAAGAGCAGTAGTCGAAACAGTTGATTTGTTCTCTTCAGAAATAAGATAAATTGCCTTTAAATAGTTTTCTTCCGAATGTGTAAGCTTCATATTCATAATTATATTAAAACAACGGTATTTTATTCCTTCTTTCTTCCATGCCCATAGTATAAATTTAGTTTGTTCTAAAGATATATTTAGCCATGGCTAAATTTTAATGCGTTTTTAGTAATATTTTATTAATCAAACTAATTTTAGGCCAGTCTAAAATAATATTTAGAAATGACTAAATATGTTATTTTTTTCTTATAATCAATTAAAAAATAATAAGTACAAAAGCATTTTAGACGTGTATTAGTGTATTTATAAAAAATATTTCAGGTAGAAATAAATTAAAAAGATAGGATCATAAAATTCCAGATATACATCGCTGAATTTTATTCATATATAGAATATATATTACACATAATCAAAAATATATACAAGTTATATGAACAAAAGGTTTAACAATTATATCCACAAAAATGCTTAATAAAGTACTATAAACATGTTTCTGCTCCGAATAATATTTGGTATTAAAAAATAAAAATGGTTATTATCAATATTTTATACAAAAAAATTAATTTATAACTTTATTACTTTGTTTTAAATATTTTAGAATAAAAAATAGGCTATATAGCAATTCAAGATTGCTTAAAAGCACACTTTTTCGTATAATTGACCCATATTTTTAAAAAAACATACGGGTTGTTTTTACTTCATTTTCCTTTACGTTATAATTATGAAAATTAACCAATCACTGATCAATCGTCTGATACTTTGCTTCTTCAGAGGACTGTTGTTAATTGTTCCACTGGCAGCTACCATCTACTTAATTTCAGCCATACTACGGAAAATAGATGGGCTAGCTAGTTTTGGAATTCCTGGCCTTGGTATGTTTATCTTAATAGTATCCATCACGTTATTAGGCTACATTGGTCCTACTTTACTCGTGAAGTCTGTTTTTGGCTTTACAGAAGATTTAATAAAGAAAGTTCCATTGATTAGTGTGCTTTATTCCTCATTAAAGGATTTTACTTCTGCTTTTGTAACCAGCAAGAAAAAGTTCGATAAGCCTGCTATGGTTTTAACGGATAAAAGCACGCAAACATATCGAATAGGATTTATTACAAGAGAATCTTTAGAAATTCTTTCTAAACCCAATCATATGGCCGTTTACTTGCCAAATTCTTATGATTTGGCTGGCATACTAATTATTGTACCTTCAGAGCTTGTTACTCCGTTGGATTTATCTAGTTCAGAAGTGATGAAATTTAATTTTTCTGGAGGAGTTACCCCGCTCAAAGGAACTAATGAGCCAGATGATAATACTATAGACATTGATGAAGCATAGTTATGTTCACCTATTTGTGTGACTAAAACGATCACAAATAATTCTCCCAGAGCACTAATTATTATGCAATGATTTTTTGCCTATATTTAGCATTATGCTATTACATACATAGTGTATCTGGTGGTGGTACAAATATATGATACTAAATTACTCAAACTAGATTTTATATTTTTGTTTTGATAATGAATATTTTATTGATTTTTTTGCATAAATAATTCTATTTTTTGTCTTTGTTAAAGCCATTATTTACTATATCTATGTTAGTGAGGTATTCAGAATAGCTTTCTGTAATGTGTTTGCTTAAAAAAAATTAACCACTTCTTATTAAACGACATAAAATACACTCAAGATCAAATACTTATTCCATCATATATTTGTACCACCACCGTGTATCTAATGTCAACCTACCATAGTAGATGATTAACAATCCAATGGAAAAAAATAAAGATAAAGAAATAGATGTTTTAGCCTTAGAAATCCATGATAAGATTAAAGGTCTAAAAATGATCTACAACACGTACACAAAAAAGAGAGGTGCTCCAAAGTTGCTAAACATTTTTTGCAAAAAATGTTTAGCTTATGTGATGACTTATCAAAAAGATGGTCCGGGAAAATTGTTACGATGTTATTTGGATAGAATCCGCTTACCACTAGACTTGCAAAAAAGACAGTTTGAGTATGTAAAAAGAGGTAAAAACACTTCTCTAGACTGTAAAAGCTGCAGCACTATAATTGGCACACCAATCATATACAAACCTGAAAATAGGCCAGCTTACCATATGATATATGAGCATTTTAATGCCATTAATTACGATTGACCATAAATCATAAAAATATATACCTATCATTTTTATGATAATAATGGCAACTCTCCAGGTACCCTATATTCCATGTAAAACAATATTATTTTTATGTATCCGACATTTCGCACAAAAATTTGAGATTTTTTATTTTCTCTATTTATTACATAAATGTTTATATTTTTGGGGTTGTCTCATGATATTTTTACACAAAAAATCATAAAATAAGCCAAAACCTGATTTTAAATATATTATTATTCAATATTTAT
>NZ_QWJI01000032.1 GCF_004354815.1 Cardinium endosymbiont of Culicoides punctatus | reverse complement strand
TCGGTTATAAATGACCGTTCCATTTTTGTTTTTGTATGTAAAACTGGATCACGAAAAGATACTTCTTTAATAATATTATCACCGGAAAGTTCTAGTAAACTATTTAATAAATTTCTTGTGAACTCGTTTTGATTACCATCTTCTGACAAGACATCTCCAAAAATATGTTTAAAACACCAATCATTAGTAGGTCTTGCGTATTCATGACGAATATGTAGTTCATGTTCACTGGTTGGATTCCTATGACCGCTGATATAATCTTCCCTAATATTAGACTGTGAATGATCATCCATACAGTTTTCGTGTTTGTATGAGCTACAAGATTGTAGAATAGTGCATGCTCCAACAGTAAGTAGGATTAAATTTTTTTTGATCATGATAATTTTGTTATATAATACTTATAATGAATGATATTTATTTGTTTTTTACTGCTCGATATGTCTTATGAGCTATGTAGGCGGTAATAAAGAAGACTACATCAATGATACCTGTAACAGGTGTATCACTATTTCTCATGAAGACAGATCAGACTATCTTTTTTTTTGTTACATTACAAATGTACAAAGATATTTACATACTTTTTACACGATCTCTTCAAAAGCCTCGAAATTCTCGATAAAAGTGTCTTTATCCGTGTCTTCTAGTATCTCTTTTACTGCTTTTTTTCGCTTTTTTTATCATCTCATCGATTTCAGCTTCATCATAATCACTATATTCTTCTTTACATTCTTCTTTTATATCATCAGGATCAACACCTTTTTCAATTTTTCGTCTTTTTCTTTCCTGATTTTTCTGATCAAACTCTTTTTTTGCTTTTTCTTCACCCTCTTTTATCCCTTCTGTTCTACCTCTTTGTAATCCTCTTTCTTCAGCTGCTATCATAGCATTATATGCCACTTTTCTGTTATCTTCAGAACGTTCGTATGCTGCTAGTTCTTCTTCATTCCATGTTACTTTATTCATGCGTTCACATACATCACGAATCAAAGGATCTGACATAATGGTTAATTTATCTTTTTCTGCCATATGAGACATTGATTCAGCATTTTTTAAAATAAAGGCCCAGCGGTCTTTTTGATCAACAATTTCCGAGGTATTTTTTTTAAATTTAGGTAGTTCCAAAACTGTAATCTGTGTATCTGGGAAAAAACATTCTTTAGTTTCTTTTTCAGCATATGCATGATGAGAGAGATAATTTATGTTTGACGGAAACATATTAAATTCTGTGATGGCCAGTAAATGCACAGGAAGCAATTCATTATATTTATCACCTTTACTCATTTGACTACTATAGTCACGAGCAACATAAGCCTGTAACCGTTTTGCCCAACCACTGTGGTGATATACTTGCATTTCTATGATAAATCTTCTTCCAAGATGATCAGTACAATGAATATCGGTTATAAATGACCGTTCCATTTTTGTTTTTGTATGTAAAACTGGATCACGAAAAGATACTTCTTTAATAATATTATCACCGGAAAGTTCTAGTAAACTGTTTAATAAATTTCTTGTGAACTCGTTTTGATTACCATCTTCTGACAAGACATCTCCAAAAATATGTTTAAAACACCAATCATTAGTAGGTCTTGCATATTCATGACGAATATGTAGTTCATGTTCACTGGTTGGATTCCTATGACCGCTGATATAATCTTCCCTAATATTAGACTGTGAATGATCATCCATACAGTTTTCGTGTTTGTATGAGCTACAAGATTGTAGAATAGTGCATGCTCCAACAGTAAGTAGAATTAAATTTTTTTTGACCATGATAATTTTGTTATATAATACTTATAATGAATGTATTTATTTGTTTTTTTACTGCTCGATATGTCTTATGAGCTATGTAGGCGGTAATAAAGAAGACCACATCAATGATACCTGTAACAGGTGTATCACTATTTCTCATGAAGACAGATCAGACTATCTTTTTTTTAGTTACATTATAAATGTAGAAAGATCTTTACATACTTTTTACACGATCTCTTCAAAAAGCCTCGATAGATAAACAACCCAACCTATTAAATAAATGCACACATCGAAACATACTATATGGCATCCGTCATATAATTAACACAATTTAGAGAAAACTATATGGAAAAACAAGCTCTAATCATTCCTGCTCCCTTCATTTTTTTTGTAATTTTTTTGATTGATGCAAAAAAGTATCGAAATTGAGGTTATCTTAAAGAAAAGTTATTTAGTTAGGTCAGTCTTTTAAGTTTTGTTTTTAGAATATGATAAAAGAGTTAGGAGAATATTTGCTTTTTTTACGTGCAATGTTTGGGAATGTTGTTCCCTTGCGTATGTTTTGGTCTCAAGTCGTTAAGGAGTGTCTTCAAGTAGGTATTGACTCGCTTTTTATAATTTGCATTATTTCCATTTTCATAGGAGGTGCTACCTGTATTCAGCTCGCTTCTCAACTAAAAAGTCCATTTATTAGCAAAAGTTTTATAGGTGTTGCGGTACGTAATATGACCATATCTGAGCTGGCTCCAACTGTAATAGGTATTGTTTTTACAGGGAAAATAGGCTCTAGTATGGCTAGCGAATTAGGATCTATGCGCATTAGTGAACAAATCGATGCATTAGAAATCATGGGTGTAAATACCCATAATTATCTTGTCCTTCCCAAAATTATTGCTACCGTATGTATGTACCCCCTGTTGGTTATTATTGCTATGTTTCTTTCTATTTATGGAGGATTTCTCGCCTGTAAGTACCTTACCCACCTACCCCCTCAAGCGTATATAGATGGACTCAGAAATACGTTTGATCCCTTTAGTGTAGATATAGCATTATACAAATCAGTAGTGTATGGATTTATTGTTTCCTCTATTGCTTGCTATAAAGGATTTACTACAAGAGGAGGAGCATTAGATGTGGGTAAATCCAGCACAAATGCCGTTACCAGTAGTTGTATTGCCATTCTTGTAGCTGATTTGTTTCTAGTTTACGTATTACTTGGTCATCACATCTAGCATATACTACTTATCCCTTTCTATATGATTTCTTTTAAAAATATTTCAAAATCTTTTGGTAGCAAAGTCATTCTAGATGATGTTAGTGGTAGATTTGAGTCTGGACAAATAAGTTTAGTAATAGGTGCTAGTGGAACTGGAAAAAGTCTTTTAATCAAATGCTTAGTAGGGTTAGTCGTTCCAGATCAAGGCATTTCTCTTTTTGATGAACGGAACCTATTGCATGGCGATAAACTGTTGCAAACAGAGATAAGAAGGGAAATGGGCATGCTTTTCCAAGGAGGCGCTTTGTTTGATTCAAAAAATATAGAGGAAAATGTTGGCTTTCCATTGGATGTATTAACAAATATGACACCCGCAGAAAAAAAAGACCGTATTCATGAGTGTCTTGAACAAGTAGGTCTGCCCGATGTCCATAAAAAAATGCCTAATGAGTTAAGTGGTGGTATGAAAAAAAGAGTAGGTATAGCTAGGGCTATTGTTAACCATCCTAAGTATCTCTTTTGTGATGAACCCAATTCTGGACTAGATCCTCAAACAGCACTTAAGATTGACGAATTAATTGCAGAGATAACCTATACATATAAAATGACCACGGTCATTGTAACGCATGATATGAATACGATTTTGTCTCTAGGTGATTTTATGATTTTTCTACATCAAGGAAGAAAACTGTGGGAAGGTAGTTCTAAAAATATTTTACATACGCAGTTACAGGAACTTCAAGAGTTTCTATTTGTTGGTAAGTTTAGAGAGCTTTTGTCTACTTCAACTTCCATCTAGATACTCCCTTCTTACAAGAAAAAATGCTTATTAGAATCACTTTTATTTTTGTGGTACTTTCATCAAGGGCATATGTTGTACGAATCGTTGGTATGTGTATGCGAATATTATTCGCTAAATTAGCGTGAACTAAAATTGCAAATCTTGGAACATATAAAAAATAATTATCTAAACAAGTCTAAAACAGATATCTATAGCTACCCCATTTTACGTAAAATTGGGGAAGTGTCTGATATGCTTCAGTTAGAAGCCTATGTAGTAGGTGGTTTTGTGCGTGATCTGTTTTTGGATCGCAGCTCTAAAGACATTGATATTGTTTGTATAGGAGATGGTATTGAACTAGCAAAGGCTGTAGCTGCTCATTTAGGTATAAAACAACCCATTACCCTATTTAGGGGGTTTGGTACAGCTATGATAGAGTGGGAGGGATGGGTGATCGAGTTTGTGGGTGCCAGAAAGGAATCTTATACCCCTCATTCTCGAAACCCAAAGGTATCGGTTGGCACACTTGCTGATGACCAATTACGTAGAGACTTTACCATCAATGCCATGGCTATTTGCCTAAATAGTGTCCGTTATGGTGTATTCTTGGATCCTTTTAATGGCCAGCAAGATTTGGCTGATAAGGTGATTAGAACGCCTTGTGATCCTCATAAAACTTTTTCGGATGATCCATTACGGATGATACGAGCCATACGTTTTGCTACACAGCTGGAATTTAGCATAGCAACAGATACTTTGAAGGCACTTGCCGATATGCGTGATCGACTCACAATCGTTTCACAAGAGCGTATTACAGAAGAGTTACATAAGATTATGGCTTCAGATAAAGCTACGTATGGATTCAAGTTGTTATTTCAAACAGATATTCTGTCTATTATATTTCCAGAGTTGGCAGCCCTAGCAGGACAGGAACAAATAGGTATACATTCCCATAAAGATAACTTTTTCCATACCCTTCAAGTTTTGGACAATGTCATTAAACATTCTTCTAAATTATGGCTACGCTGGGCAGCCATTTTTCATGATATTGCAAAGCCATTAACCAAAAAATTTGATCCTATTCATGGTTTTTCCTTTCATGGTCACGAAGACTTGGGTGCAAAAATGCTTCCCAAAATATTTAGGAGAATGAAATTCCCAACTAGTAATGATGTATTGGGTTATGTGCAAAAATTAGTTAGATTACATTTACGTCCCATAGCACTGGCACAAGAAGTTACAGATGCTGCTATTAGACGTCTTCTGTATGAAGTAGGAGATGATTTAGAAGATCTTTTTTTACTATGTAGAGCTGATATTACCTCTAAAGACGAGGCAAGGGTACAGCAATACTTGGGTAATTTTGACCGGGTGGAGAAAAAGATTTTAGATGTTGAAACACGTGATCATATTAGAAATTTTCAGCCTGTAATTACTGGTGAAATCATTATGAAAACATTTTCCATGAAGCCTTCACCAAAAGTAGGTTTTATTAAGGAAGCCATTAAAGAAGCTATATTGGATGGTAAAATCCAAAATGAATACGATGAGGCTTTTAATTATATGTTATCCATTGGTAAAGAGTACCTAGTAAGTATTAACGCTTAAAAATTATGATGCTTGATCAGGCTTGTTTTAAAAATAAAAAAGTGCTTATTCGTGTTGATTTTAATCTTCCCATAACAGAATCAGGTATCGTTACAGATGATCGACGCATGCGCAGTAGTTTACAAACTATTCAAAAGGTCATAGCAGATGGTGGCATAGCCATCTTGATTGCTCATTTTGGAAGACCAAAAAATGGATATGAGGAACGTTATTCTTTAAGGAGACTATTACCTACGTTATCGAATTTGTTAGCAAACCCTATTGTATTTGTTCCTAGCTGTGTAGGTTCTGAGGTAAAAAATCTTATAGATTCGTTAGAACCAGGTACAGTCGCACTACTTGAAAATGTACGCTTTCATAAAGAAGAAACGTTAGGCGATATAGCATTTGCCCAAGAGTTGGCATCCTTGGCAGACACTTACATCAATGAAGCATTTGGGACGATTCATAGAAATCATGCTTCCATTAGTTTGCTACCTGCTTATTTTAAGGAGCGTTTTGCTGGTTATCTACTTCAGGAAGAAATCGCTGCTATGAATAAGCTTTTTTTAAAAGAAAATCAGCCTGTTATCGCAATTATGGGTGGTAGCAAGCTAGTAGATAAAGCCAAGCCTATTAAAGGTCTGGTTAATTATGCAGAACACATTCTTATTGGTGGGGGACTTGTATGGCCCTTTTATCATGCACAACAAACTACCTCTGGTCGCCTATCTGTTTGTGCACAAGAAGAAGTAGCCTTCATTGCCAACGATGTATGCAACCATATTAATAAAAATATGCATTGTCAGCTGTCCTTACCTATAGATGTCGTGCATGCCCCAGAAATACATGAGCAAGCGCATCCTTGTATTTCTTCTCTGGAAAATTTGCCTTATGGATCACATATATTAGATATAGGTCCCGCTACCCAAGCACATTTTACATCATTTATTTTACAAGCAAAAACCATATTATGGTCTGGCCCAATGGGTATTTTTGAGTGGGATAAGTTCTCTACAGGGACTGCTATGATTGCCCGTGCCGTTGCACAAGCCACTGCAAATGGAGCATTTAGCATAATAGGAGGGGGAGATACTGCCGCTGCCATTACTACAATGGGATATGAAGAAAATGTCTCCTATATTTCTACCGGTGGGGGAGCGCTACTTGCCTATATTGCGGCAGATAGAAAATTACCTAGTTTAGAGGCCTTACAGGTTTAAGGTGAGCAGGGGGATGTATCCATTTTTTATCAATAAAACCGATAAATAGCTCTTTATGCTTAGATTGAAACAGCCCAAGTCCATTATTTTATTGATTCTTGACGGTTGGGGCCATCGTGTGTCAACAGATTACAATGCTATTGCACTTGCTAAAAAGCCACATTGGGACCATTTGATTAAAACCGTTCCGCATACGCTATTGCAGGCATCAGGCCTCTCTGTTGGGCTACCAGCAGGACAAATGGGTAATTCGGAAGTTGGTCATTTGACCATTGGAGCTGGAAGGGTGATCTATCAGGACCTTACACGTATCCATAAATCCATTGAAAATGGTGATTTTATGAATAATAAAATCTTTATTTTGGGATTATTATCACCAGGAGGCGTACATAGCCATGAAACACATCTATATGCTTTATTGGAACTATGTGCTCAAATGGGTATATCAAACTGTTATATACATGCCTTTTTAGATGGTCGAGATACACCACCTAAAAGTGCAGCAAACAGTCTGATCGCATTAGAAGAAAAATGCAAACAACTAGGTATAGGTAACATTGCTTCACTTATTGGACGCTATTATGCCATGGATAGAGACAACCGCTGGGAGCGTACCAAAGCTGCTTATGATTGCATAGTAGGAGGGAGGTCGCTATGTGTAGCATCTACAGCCTTAGATGGTTTAGAAGCTGCTTATGCTAGAAATGAAACGGATGAGTTTGTACAGCCCACCTGTTTGTATAAGTCAGATGCTGCTCCCATAACGGTTCAATCTGGTGATGTGGTTTTTTTTATGAATTTTCGAGCAGATCGTGTACAACAACTAAGTCGTGCTTTTCTGGATCCCGACTTTCTAAATTTTAAAAGAATAACATCACCCAATTTAGGCGGTTTTGTCTCTTTAACAGAATATGCTACCGATATTCCCAGCCAGATTGCCTTTCCCCCTCAATCTATAAAAAATGGATTAGGTGAATATCTTTCTAAAATGGGCTTAAAGCAACTGCGTATTGCAGAAACAGAAAAATATGCACATGTAACTTTCTTTTTTAATGGAGGTATAGCGGCTCCTTTTCCTTATGAAACACGTTTATTGATTCCATCAAAAAAAGTAGCCCATTATGATATGGCGCCTAAGATGAGTCTGCTAGAAATAACCGATCAGTTGTTGAAAGCTATTTCCCAAAAAGAACATGATGTCATTATTTGTAACTTTGCGAATCCAGATATGGTTGGACATACGGGAAATCAAATGGCAACGCAAGAAGCCATTACCTGTGTGGATGCATGTATCGGCAAAATGGTGGTGGTACAAATATATGATTTTACTTAGCCCAAGCGTTACCTTTATTTATGCTATCAATGACTATCATGATTGC
>NZ_QWJI01000031.1 GCF_004354815.1 Cardinium endosymbiont of Culicoides punctatus | reverse complement strand
AGCCGTTTTTTATCAAATATAGTGGAAAATCCTCAATGTCAGTCTTTTATCCCATCATATATTTGTACCACCACCAACTATTTGACCAAAATCCTCCCCAAGTTTTTTTTGTATAAGCTCTTTGCTGTATTATAAGCTCTTTTTTAGTATTAAACAAGAAGACAGAAAATCCTCTATGTAATTTAGTGGAAGCATTATGTGCTATTAGCTTCTCTTCTATTCCTAGAACATTATTATCGTCATCGACTAATACAACATGTTGTGCATATCCCATCATGAACCCCTTGATTACTTTACGTGTTGTTTATTGTATATAAAAGCATATAGTAATACTATTACTACTTACCTAAACTAGAAACCACACATCTAAACCCAATGGTAGCAGTAGAGTTGTTTTCATCTAAAAAACGTCGCGTACCTATTTGTAAAAAGCAAGCGCTATCAGCCCAAGAACAGCCTTTATATACTTTAACATGATCATTAATAAGCACTTTATGTGAAGCAGTATAACTATCAGCATTATCCAATAAACCATCCCTCCTTATAGGATTTAGATCGTTTGTATCCTGTAAAGAAAGAGGCCTATACGTGTCAATTACCCAACAACACACATTGCCAACCATATCATATATGCCCAAATCATTTGGCGGATAGCTATAGACATCGGAAGTAGGAGCTATATTATTAGACTCTCCAGCTATCCCTTTATAATTGCCTTTCCCTCTCTTGAAGTTAGCCAAAAACTTACCATCTTTACCTCTATGAGAAGGATTACTCCAAGGATAGATACGTTGATGTGTTTGTAGATAATCCACATTTGCTTTACCAATAATACCCCGGGCTGCATATTCCCACTCTGCTTCGGTAGGAAGACGAAATATAGGTAGTGCCAATTCTATTACCTCCTTATTATAATTATATATATTTTCTTTACCTTTTTCATCTTCTGAAGTAGCATTTTCTGTAGCAGCATTATGTTCCAAACCAGAGGATTGAGTAGAAGTAGTACTAGACTGGATATTTCGCTTTTTATTACGTTGTTTGATTTCACTACCAACAACTTCCGTTCTCCATTTACAGTACTCAGTAGCTTGTTGCCAACTTACACCTACAACGGGATAATACATAAAATAGGGAGAATGAAAGTAATTTTCTAAATATGGATCATTGAAACTAAAAGCTTCTACCCAAACTTTTTGGTTTGGCATAGCGGCATTGTACTGGTCCATCAAGCCTCTTTTTTTTAAATCATCTAGGTATTCTCTATAATCTAGATTCGTAATAGGTGTTTTATCAATGTAAAAAGAATTGACAGTAACAGGTTTCGCATAACGTTCTCCTGCACTAGACTGCTCCTCTCCCATATTGCCCATAATCATATATCCTCCATCTACATAAGCCATATTTTTAAGAAATGGTTCACCCTTAAAAGGAGTCACATGCAACGTATCTGATTGATTAAAACGGCGTCCCGTTGTTAGGCTCACTTTATTGGGTTTTTTATTAGTAGGACGATTTGTTCCAAAGCTAGACGCAAATAGAAAAATTAAAGAACCAATAAAAAAAACGGATCGAGCTATAATTTTCATAATGTTTAGAAATCAATCGTTATAATTATATATGTTATTATAATTATAATCAAGCAAAGAAAAATAACTGCAGTAGATAGTGATCTGCCTGTTTAGGCTTAGCTAAAGCTATCAAAGCTAAATATAAGCATATTCCTTCAATTATTATTGAACAAATCAGTGTTCGTCTTTAAAACTCTTTATTGTAATTCAAAAAAGTCTCTCTGGTAAGCATAAAAGGACGAAGAATAGCCTTAGGAAAATTTTTCATTAAAGGAAGAAAAAAAAGATAAGCTTCCATTTTACTCGAAAAAAAACCAATCCAAACAGTATAATTGGGTTGTCTATAGTTAAGTTCAGGAATATAAGTTGACTGTAATGTTCTTGCCATATCTTGTGACTTTAAAGCCATGCTTCTACTGCTACCCATATAAAGCTGTATAGTGTATCCCTGTATTAGAGGCTTATTTTTATAAGCAATTTCTCTTGCTGCTAAAAGTTTTTCTAATTTAATTTCTTGATTAAATGGCATAGAAAACGGAAGCGGTGGCTCTTTTTTAGTTTTATCTTTTGTGCCTATAAAGCAGGCAATATGTAAAGGTAGCTCTTCTTCATATATTCCTTTTTGGATTTTTTTTAAATCAACCAGACGATTGGATTTTGCGTGGCTTAAATTAAAAAAAGATAAAAGCAAAAGTTGAATTAAATATTTCACTTGACTTTGCATAAGCTTTATGCATTTATTATGAATAACCATTACATTACAAACATAAGTTATGAAATAATTCTGTATAGAGAAAAAAATGCTGATACTTCTTTATTTTAAAATAACTTAAACAGTCTAAATATAGACAATATGTATCTTTTGTTAACGATTGATTATATTGCAACTAGCACAATGGTGCAATCACTCTATAAAAAACATTATACTCTATGATTCAGAAAAATCAAATCATAGAAGCCATTAAACAAGTATATGATCCAGAAATACCTGTAGACATTTACGAGTTGGGGCTTATTTATGAAATAAACATATTGCCGCTTAATAATATTGAAGTCTTGATGACGCTTACTTCTCCAAACTGTCCAGCAGCAGATACGATACCTATCCAAATAGAAGAAAGAATTAGAGCTATAGAGGGCGTAAATGATGTAATGATTCATTTAACTTTCGAGCCGCCTTATACTACAGACCGTATGTCTGAAGCTGCCAAGCTAGAGCTAGGATTTGCTTAATATTAATTTATACTTTATTAAGTGTGTTTTTATTTTAAAATCAATAATATATAATCAATGGCCAGAAATAACTATAAAATTCAACGAGATACTCCGCTTGAAAAAAAAAGAGTCTCTTTTAAGTTATTTAGGTTAGATAAACGTGTAAAAATAGCCATTGGTATTTTCTTACAAGGAGTAGCAATTTTTTTAGCCTTTGCCTTTCTGTCTCACTTCATCCATGGAGATAGTGACCAACATGTTGTTGAATCTTTCAAAGCATTAGGGATAAAAAAATCTGGCGTAGTCACCCAAAATTGGGTAGGTTTTATAGGTGCTTTTACAAGTTATTATTTTGTATACCTATGGTGGGGCGTTACGGCTTTTCTCTTTTTACCAGGTCTGTTCATAATAGGAACAAAGATGGTAACACAAAAAATTTGGTTTGAACTTTCTGTATCAAAGATTATTATAGCTTCCGTTTTTTTTATCTTATGGTTCAATATTTTACTAGGTTATCTGCACACATTTTATCCAAATAATCAACTGCTAACCAGTCAGTTAGGTGGAGTTTCTTACGAGTTAGGTACCCTTTTTAAAGGATTGTTAGGCTATGGAACATTTTTGTTGCTTTTTCTCTTATTGGTAGCTTTTATTGTGATATGCTTTAACATTACCTCATTACCGATGATTCCGTTTTTTACAATGCGAAAAAAAGGGAGCGAAGTTCTTCATCCCCCTCACTTAGACGGTGATTATAAAAATCATAGTGGTGAAGCATTAGAAGATGATATCCTTGAAGACTCAGCATTCCTAGATAAAAAAAAAGAGTATCATATAGTAACGCAAACGACAAGCCATCATGCTACAGCTATGGCAGGGAATTGTTCATCTAAAGAAGATTATGGTAACATTGATTTTGAGGTTATTCCATCTATAAGTAAGGTGCAATCTACCATTCCTATAAGTAAGGAAAACCTTACTATTCATACAAAATCATCTATGGTAGATGGTATTCGAAGTGAAAATTACGATCCTACTTTAGATCTATCTAGTTATAAATATCCTGCATTAGATTTACTAGAAGGTTATGAACAGGGAAGCAGCTCTGTAACCAAAGAAGAATTAGAATCACATAAAAACAATATTGTACAAACCCTTAACAATTTTAAGATAAATATATCCAAGATAAAAGCGACTATTGGGCCCACAGTTACACTTTATGAAATTGTCCCAGAAGCAGGGATCAAAATTTCTAAAATCAAAAATTTAGAAGATGATATTGCACTAAATTTAGCTGCACTTGGCATTCGTATTATTGCTCCTATACCAGGTAAAGGAACTATAGGTATTGAAGTGCCCAATAAAAATCGAGAAATAGTTCCGCTGAGAGAAATACTTGCCTCTGAAAAGTTTTTAAAAGGTAAAATGGAATTACCCATTGTATTAGGGAAAAGTATTTCTAATGATATGTTTATTGCAGATTTAGCCCGTATGCCACATCTGCTTATTGCTGGAGCTACTGGACAGGGGAAATCGGTAGGACTCAATGTGTTGCTTACATCCCTTATTTATAAAAAACATCCCTCTCAACTCAAATTGGTACTGGTGGATCCTAAAAAGGTAGAACTTTCTCTGTATAACAAACTAGAGAACCATTTTTTAGCCAAACTACCAGTTAGTGACGAAGCGATTATTACAGAAACCAAAAAAGTGGTCAACACCCTAAATTCTCTATGTGTTGAAATGGATCATCGGTATGAACTGTTAAAAGAAGCAGGGACAAGAAATATAAAGGAATATAACGAAAAATTTATTAAAAGAGTTCTCCTTCCACAAGAAGGGCACCGGTTTCTACCTTATGTTGTATTGGTAATAGATGAATTCGCAGATATGATGATGACAGCAGGAAAGGAAATAGAAGTCCCTATTGCTCGGCTTGCTCAACTGGCACGTGCCATTGGCATTCATCTTGTTTTAGCCACGCAACGGCCTTCTGTAAATGTTATTACAGGTATCATAAAGGCTAATTTTCCTGTTAGAATCTCTTATAAGGTAAGCTCAAAGATTGATTCAAGAACTATTTTAGATGCCAGCGGGGCAGAGCAGTTGGTGGGCAATGGAGACATGCTACTCTCTATGAATTCTGACATCATCCGCCTACAAACTCCTTTTTTAGACACAGAAGAAGTAGAGCGTGTTTGTAGTTATATTGGTGCTCAAAGAGGTTATCAATCTGCATATATGCTACCTCTTTATGATGAAGAGAATAAAGATGATAGTACTGTTGTAGACCTTCAAGACATAGATCCTTTGTTTGAAGAGGCAGCTAAGTTAATCGTATTACATCAACAGGGAAGTACTTCGTTAATTCAACGCAAACTAAAACTTGGTTACAATAGGTCTGGTAGACTTATAGACCAACTAGAGGCTGCAGGCATAGTAGGCCCATTTGAGGGAAGCAAGGCAAGGGAGGTTTTAGTATCTGATGAAAATACTTTACATGAAATATTAAATGGGTTAGATCGTAAAACCAACTACTAAAATCCTCTTCTTTGTATTTGCGCTATTTCTATATGGCCTTCTTTGTGTTACCAAATTAAATAAGAATGTGGCTTAATAGACTCCAACTAATGGGAAACAAAATGAACAAAAAATTGGTCTGATTTTTTCAGTCCAGTATACCACTATGCTAGAAAAATTTGTTTCACTACTTAAAGTTAGTGTATATTTGAATAGTTCAGACGCTTGTTGCTATAACAATAGGAAAAGTTTGCGTGGCTCAATCCGCCTAGTAGCAATAATGAAATTTACTGATTACATTTACTTGTTAGGCTATAAAAAATTACATCCAACATGGAAAAAATGGAATCGTTACAAAATAATTTAGAAGATGGCATTTTAACCATTACATTTAGATCTGATTCAAAACCTTTTACTTTAACAGAAAAAAGCCTTAGTGAACTACGTAATGTGATTCAGGGAGTATATGACAATGATGAGATAGAAGGTGTAATTATTACTGGATCTGAAGAAGAAGTTTTCGCGCTAGGAACGGATGTTTCTGAGTTGCTTAAGCTAAGTGAATTAAACGCTAGAAAATTTGCAGAAAATGGCCAAGAAGTATTAGCCTTAATAGAGGATTGTCCTAAACCTATTCTAGCTGCTATTAATGGATATGCATTGGGATCTGGATTTGAATTGGCACTAGCTTGCCATTTTAGATTTGCTTCTGAGAATGCTGTTTTTGCTTTTCCAGAAATCACTTTCGGCGTTATTCCTGGCTTTGGGGGCACACAACGGTTAACACAACTACTTGGCAAAACTAAGGCATTAGAATATTTAATGACTGGAAAACGAATTAGTGCAGAAGATGCTGAAAGAATGGGCTTGGTAAGTGAAGTAGTTAGTTACAAAGAAGAAATGCTAAAAAAAGCAAAAAAATGGCTTACAGCTATTGCAAATAATGCAGATCTAGCATTAGGCATGTTGGTAACTTGTGTGAATGCGGCAGAGAATCCTGACGAAAATGGATTCCAAACAGAAGCAAATGGGTTTGCAAATTGTTTTAAGGAACCGAGTCTTAAAGAAAAGCTTATACAAGCCTTGGGAAAATCAGTTTTCTTTTAAACGTTATGGACACAGGTCTTTCGGCAGCATAAGCAACAATCTATAAGTGTATATTTAAAAATCTTTTGGAAAAATTTATATATAACTTTTAAATAAAAGTGCGAAAGTCATGATATGACTAAAAAATGGACCATATTGATTCATAATTGGAATAGCGCCATCGCACATTTTATGATTATATTTGAAGATAGATTTAAATGAATTATGTATATTTACACAATCTTTTCAAAAGCTTCGCTATACTTTAGACAAATCTTTAATTTCTGGTTCTGAAAGACCAGTAATACGAGCAATTTTGACTATATCAAAGCCTTCTGATAGCATTTCTTTGGCTATGTTAACTGCCTTGAGTTGTTCACCTTTTTTTAGTCCCAGTTGTTCACCT
>NZ_QWJI01000030.1 GCF_004354815.1 Cardinium endosymbiont of Culicoides punctatus | reverse complement strand
GCTAAATCTTTCAATATTGTCTTGCATCTGTTTTACTAAGAGCCTAGTATCTGCTGTATCTTTCCAATAACCTAATAGTTCCCCAGACTTAAAAAAATGTAGTATGGATGTAGGATTAAATACATTAGGCCCTTTATTAGAATTAGAAAACCTATATCCATTATAATATTTTTTCAAATTCTTTACAACTGTTTCAGTCGATTGGTCTATACCAGTTATTTCTGTTCTTCTATCACATATATTGTCAAAATTATTTTTAAATAATGCTCTAATATCTTCTTCTCGATATCCTACAATATCTGAAACATCTTCATCGAGTGATATATCTCCATCGTGCAATATATTAGCCCCTGAACCTAATCCTGATAAAACGAATTTATACACACCCGTTACAAAGATTAATTGACAATTATTAGCACAGCTTTTCACCGTTGCAAAAAAATCACTAAGTACTTTCATGCAGTCTTTATAGTTCTGAGAATCCCAATTTAAATTGATTACTGGACTATCATATTCATCTATTAGCAGAACTATTTTAGGCTCATAGCCTTTTTTTAATGTTATAAGTGTATTTATAAGCCTTCTAAACCTTGTTTGTAATGATTTTCCTGTTATTTTTACTTTATACTGCAAGGCAATGTCCTCTAATAATTCTATAAGATCCCCTTCTAGTTTGTCAGATGAAGTATTATTTAATCCTGAAAAATCCAACCTAATCACCGGATATTTTTTCCAGTCGTATTTTATTATATCACCATTTTCATCTTCAAACTCCCCATTAGAGATAAAACAGTCCTTAAATAATTCTTTATTTGCTCCTTCAGCAATTGCAGCTATGGTATTCACAAACAGTGATTTACCAAATCTACGGGGACGAACAAGAAAGGAAGTTTTCCCTTCCAATAAAAGTTTACCAACAAGTTTTGTTTTATCTGCATAGTAACCAGAATGTATAACACTGGCTATATCTGTATCTCCAATAGGCAAACGACTCAAATGCGTTCTTTTTATAGAAGCTGGTTCTAAATGTGTTCCAGCTCTTTTTGGTTCTAAATCTTGATTCATACCATACTTATTTGTTTTACATGAAAATAAAGATAGTATAAGGCACAGAAATAATACGCAAATACTTTTGTTTTTTTGAATAACCATTTTTTTTACTAATGCATTGTTTGTTATTGCTCGATGTGCCTTATGAGCTATGTAGGCTGTACTATCTTAAGAAGACTACATGAATGGATACGCTATCGGAGCATATCATTATTGCCCTATAAGACAAATCAGGCTAAAAATTTTTAGTCACTACAAATATATAAATATTATATATAGCAAACGGTTTTACAGAAAAGAAAAAAGTAAGAGATTTTACTGATGATTACTATTTGCCCCAACCCTCTTTATCCAAACTTCTATACTGAATAGCCTCTGCCAAATGCACCTCCGATATAGCTTCACTTTCTCCTAAATCTGCAATAGTTCGTGCTACTTTTAAAATTCTTTCATATGCCCTAGCTGAAAGCCCTAATCTTTCCATAGCCACCTGTAACAACTTCTGACCAACCTTTGAAATAGGACAGAACACTTTTGTTATTTTAGAGGACATTCGTGCATTCGTGTACATATGAGGGAGATCTGTAAATCGTTGCGCTTGTATTTTTCTAGCCTTAACCACACGTTCACGAATGACACAACTAGGTTCGTTCTTTCTACGAGAAGACAATTCTTCAAAAGACACAGGTGTCACCTCCACATGGAGATCAATTCTATCTAACAGTGGGCCACTAATTTTATTTATATAGCGTTGCACAACCACAGGACTACAAACACATTCTTTTTCAGGATGGTTATAATAACCACATGGACAGGGATTCATACTAGCAATAAGCATAAAACTTGCTGGGAACTCAATAGAAAATTTAGCCCTTGCGATAATCACCTTACCATCTTCCAAAGGCTGACGCATCACTTCTAAAACCGTACGTTTAAATTCTGGTAGTTCATCTAGAAAAAGCACTCCATGATGCGCTAGGGATATTTCTCCAGGTTGTGGAAAGGTCCCCCCTCCTACCAACGCAACATCGCTAATGGTATGGTGAGGGGTACGAAAAGGCCTTACAGGTAAAAGCCCATACACATGATCCATGCGTCCACTTACAGAATATATTTTAGTGGTTTCTAATGTTTCAGCTAGGGTAAAAGGGGGAAGAATAGAAGGTAAGCGTTTTGCCAACATGGTCTTACCTGCTCCAGGAGGACCTATCATGATTGCATTATGGCCACCAGCAGCTGCAATTTCAAGGGCTCGTTTTATATTTTCTTGCCCCTGAACGTCTCCAAAATCTATATCATAGTCACTCACTTTTTCCTCAAAAATTTTTCGAGTATCTATTTGTATAGGATGAATAATGCGTTCTTGTGCTAAAAATGCTATGGCTTCCGTAATATGGCTAACTGCAATTACTTCAATCTTATTAACAATGCCTGCTTCCGTTCCATTTTTTTCGGGAACGATCATGCCTTTAAATGCACTTTTATAGGCCTGAATGGCAACTGGAAGGGCTCCTTTTATGGGCCTTAAGGTTCCATCTAAAGCCAATTCTCCCATAATTACATATGAAGATAAAAGGGGTAAGTTATGTTGCTGTGAAGCATGTAAAATAGATAATGCAATAGGCAAATCATAGGCGGCTCCCTCTTTACGTATATCTGCTGGAGCAAGGTTGACAATAACCCGTTGACGGGGCATGGTACATTTAATTTGCTTTAATACAGACTCTATACGATGCTGGCTTTCCTTAATCGCATTATCTGGAAGTCCCACCATAAATAAACCAGTGCCATTTACAATACTTACCTCTATAGAAATAATAAAGGCATCAACCCCATATATGGCACTACTAAAAGATTTGGTAATTTCACCCATAGAACAGCATAATTATTGAACAAGAATAAGGTAATGATTTTTCTTGCCTTTCTGTACTAATAAGTAACGATCATGTAGTAATTTAAAATGGGGTTTCTCATAGGGGTCTATTAATAATTCTTTATTGACCATAATGCCTTTTGACGCTATTAATCTCCTTGCTTCTGATTTAGATGGTGTAATAATGCCCTCTGTAGTTACGGATAAAAAGGATGCTACACCATCTGATGTATCTAAGTCGGTTTTTTTGATATGGACTTGCGGTATGGTTTCACAAATAGTAAGTAAATCTTCCTCACTTAGTTTTTGTAGATCATCAGGAGTGCTTGTACTACTAAAAAGAATATGAGCACAAACCATAGCTTTTTGACAGGCCTGTTCCGAATGAACCATGGTCGTTACCATTTTAGCCAAAGTTTGTTGCAATATCCTATGTTCAGGCGTAGCACGATGTGATAAAATAATCTCTTCCAGTTCTTCTCGTTGGCAAGACGCAAAAACCTTAATAAGCTTTTCCGCCTCTTCATCGCTACAGTTTAAAAGAAACTGATAAAATGTATAGGGAGAAGTTTTCTCTGAATCTAGCCAGATATTCGCCCCAGAAGCTGTTTTGCCAAATTTAGTTCCATCAGCACGGGTGAGTAGCGGCGCTGTCAAGGCAAAAACTTGTGCTTGTGCCTTTTTACGAATTAATTCTATACCTGTAGTTAAGTTACCCCACTGATCCGCTCCTCCCATTTGTAAGGTCACATTTTTGTGTATAAAAAGATGGTAAAAGTCATATCCTTGCAATAATTGGTAGGCAAATTCCGTATAAGATAACCCAGTCTCTATCCGTTGTTTTACACTATCTTTAGCCATCATATATCCAATAGGTATATGTTTGCCTATATCACGCAAAAAATCTATAAAAGAGAAGGTTTTCAGCCAATCAAAATTATTAAGCAGTTCCGCCTTGTTCTTTCCAGAAGAAAAATCCAGAAATTTTTCTAATTGAAGACTAATACATTCCTGATTGTAACGCAATGTCTCTTCTGTTAGAAAGATGCGCTCTTTGGAACGTCCAGAAGGATCTCCAATCATACCAGTAGCCCCCCCTACAATTGCAATAGGCTTATGGCCAGCTTCTTGAAGATGTTTTAATAGCATGATCGTTACCAAGTTGCCAAGGTGCAGAGAAGGAGCCGAGGGATCAAAGCCTACATACCCTGTAACCATATTCTTATTGAGGTGTTCTTCTGTACCTGGTACCATATCATGGATCATGCCACGCCATTTTAAATTGGCAACAAAGTTTTTCATATGTAATTAAAAAATAATAAATACCTTATTATCTTGCTTTAAGGAGTAAAAGTAGCTAAAACATGGTGATACATGTTTAATTGGCTTAACCTACTTGTCCCATGGCGCAAAATTTTTCTGTTCGATTTTTTATTAAAATTTCTATAGGTTGATGCTCTAAATCGTTTAAATGGGTTAAAATAGTTTCCTTTACTGCCGTTGCTGCCGCTGCAAGATCTCTATGTGCCCCTCCTATGGGTTCTTGAATAAGCTGATCTACTAACCCAAAGTTTGACATGTCTTTTGCTGTTAACTGCAATATTTCTGCAGCTTGCTCTTTATAATCCCAGCTTTTCCAAAGAATCGCGGAACATGATTCTGGTGTAATAACAGAATACCAAGTATGTTCTAACATCAGCACACGGTCACCTACTGCAATACCCAACGCGCCCCCTGATGCTCCCTCTCCAATGACTATGCATATAATGGGGACATGCAGCCCAAACATGGCTTGAATGTTTGTTGCAATGGCTTCTGCTTGACCACGTTCTTCAGCCTCTAAGCCAGGATAAGCACCTGGAGTATCTATAAAGGTAACAATAGGTTTCCCAAACTTCTCTGCTAGACGCATAAGACGCAGTGCTTTGCGGTAGCCTTCTGGATTGGGCATGCCAAAGTTACGTATTTGTCTTTCTTTGGTCGTTCTGCCTTTTTGATGGCCAATAAACATAAGAGACTTGCCATTTATAGTCCCAAATCCTCCTACTATTGCTTTGTCATCCCCCATTAACCGGTCACCATGTAGTTCTACAAAGTCTTCTGTAATATGTTGGATGTAATCCAATGTGTAGGGTCTGCTTGGATGACGTGCCAATTGAACCCGTTGCCATCTAGTTAAATTTTGAAAAGTCCTTTGCCTTAATTCTATTATATCATTTGCCAATTTATCAATAGAGGCTATAAGCTTAGCGTTATTTTTTTGTTTAGCAGCCTCTTGCATCTTAGCCAGTTTTTCTTCAAGCTCAACAATAGGCTTTTCAAAATCTAATAGCATAAATTTTTTATTTGTTTAGATCCTATGGTTATATGTCATGTATATTTACTATTTACACAACATAAAAGTACGCATACATGCTAGTCCCCTGTACATAGGCATTGTACGCTGCAATATTTTTCTATTAAAAACTAATCAGATTACCATAAATAATTTACATTTATTTAAATAGCCTGTAAATCTTCTACAAATACAAGTGTACAAAAAATTTCAAGAATACGCTAAAATTATAAAAACATTTCAGATTTATTAAATAATTAGTAACTGAAATAGACAATTTCGAGGATACTGAAATTTTTGGAGCATATTTGCTTGTATGCTAAGGTTTATAAGAATATTTATATTTAGCAATCAATTGTTTTTACAAAAGTCAAAAAAGGCACCCGTGGAGTTACTTTAGAAGATTCAGAAGAAAATAAATGGGTAAAATCATATCCCAACATAATGCCTACTCCATTTGTACCTATCATAAAACCCGTACTGCTATTATATGCAAACCCAAGGTCCCAAGAACAACTAAAGATGGAATCTCTTTTACTTGGTACGCCTATACCACTCCTACTAAAAAGCTGTTGAATGCCTCCTTTTATTCCTTCTTGTATTTCTCCTGCTATGTCTCCCATTGTGCCATCAGTAGCCATTTTTCTATCAATTTTGTCAATATAATTTTTTATGTGATATTGTGTTTTATTCGCATCAACATTTAATTTAAACAAAAACTTTTTATAAGCAGCATGTAAAGCTATTACCAAACGTGGACCTATGTATAATACAAATTGTCTGTTTTTATCTGGATGCAGATAAAAATGTAATGGTAGGCTCAAGGTATGCAACGTAATGTTATCTAATGCTATCCCAAATCTATCACCTTTACTAAGATCTAAGTTATTTATTTGATTAAAAGCATTATAAAAAGAAGCAAAAATACCTGAATCGGGTACCCTTTTTCCATTTATACCAAGACTTACCATACAGAGGTGGTTGTAGCTATACAACAATCCTGTTTGAATACCAATGCCATTTAAAGGTCTCCACTCTATAAAAGGACCCATAGAAAGCTCTAGGCCACTGGCCCAATTTTGCTCAATGGTTTTTTTTGTTACTTTGGCCCAACTCTTTATACCAAAATAAAGCGATGGTCCTTCATTTTTTGCAAAAAAGGCTTGTTTTTTTTGTTGATGTAACGAATGATCGTCCGCAAAGATTAATTCGGGCCTTAACAAAAATGAGCATAATACAACCAAACTTATTTTTGGCAAGACCTTATATATCATATAAACAGATTACTTCAGTAGGGAACATAATTCAATCAATTTACATGTAATAGGACCTAATATTTTAACTTAAAATACTGATTTAATTCAAATTAAGCGAACTTATTCATGACAAAAATTTACCTGAGTAATGGTATATTTAGACAATGGTATTCCCTTGGCTTTTATTGTTTTAATAGCTACCTTTTCTAAATCATATATAATAGATCGATTTTGTTCACTTGTAGGATGAACCAAATAATGTAACGCTAACTTAGGAGATGGAGCAGAAGTGACAAGGGTAAGATCACACATATCAGCTTCTGAACTAAAGAAGGGATATTTTTTATCTTCTCCCCTACCCTCTACCATAAATCGTTTTACGAAATATTTTTTCTGTAATCTATGGTAAAAAATAATAGAAAGAAGATGTGTATGCCCCAATTTTTCGACCAAAGCAATGGCATCGGGATCTAGTTGAAAAGACAACGGATAGTCGGTCACAAGATAATACCCCTCCTTAAAAACTAAAAGTAGTTTGTCGGATGGACCAAAAGAACCAAGCAGTTGTCCACGGCCATTATTAGGGGTTATACGACCTGTACGTTCATCATACCATAATTCAATAGCTTCTAAGGTAGATATACCCTGTTCTTTTAATTGTGCTTTATATATAGTATGTTTGGTCAGTATATTGCCTTTGGCAGCGCGTCCCTTTATAGCTAACTGAGCAAAATTGAACGTAAATTTCTTTTTAGAAGCCCTGCTCATAGGAGAAAGTAATATGGTAAGTAGTTCTGCCTCACCATTTGGATGCTCACTTAGATAGATAATCCTAGATCCAGGTGTACCTAGGGTTAGATCGTATGTTTTGTCACGTGTAATACCTAAGATTTGAAAGCGTTTTGCATATGCAATGCCTGTAGCACCATCTACATAAATCATATTGTAGCATCGCCTAGTATCTCCCTTTCTATAAATAGAAACATGTCTGATATCCTTACCAACAAAAACCTTTTCTACGATTTTGGTAACCATACACTTTCCAACATTACGTATGACTACCACATCGTCTATATCTGAACAGG
>NZ_QWJI01000029.1:8599-9969 GCF_004354815.1 Cardinium endosymbiont of Culicoides punctatus | reverse complement strand
AAGGCATAGTTCGTGGCGTCTAGTTGAGACATAGCCAAAATAGCCATGGACTTTTCTTCAGGACTATATTCTGGATCGCGTAATATGTCCACACCGTTTTTTAAACCTGAATAAGGGCCAAATTGAAAAGGATAGTAAAAAGCAGGATGTTCTAAAACCATTAAAAAATAAGCTGGTACAGATATATTCAGTGGCATTGTACTATAGTGAAGAAGATATTGTTGCCATTGTTTATAATCTTTTACTGAACGGGTTATGATTTCATAGTATGGAAGTTTTCCTCCTTTCGATCCATATTTTTGATACAACAGATCATCTGCGTACATCAGTGAGCATAAGGATTCTGGGAAACGATTGTTAAATAACTCTTGAATCCATACATACAATTCCGATTCTTTAGGTAGATTTTGCTGCATTACTAATAGAGTATCTCGTACATAGCTGCTATTTTTTAACGTGCTTGCTACATTTTTATAACCATGATCATATTTCATAATATTGCTGACATGAATGGAACATATCAGAGTGAGTAGTTGTAAATCGATTTTATGAGACTTATATAATTTGTACGCATTTGTACATAACGATGCAGATTTACCACCCATAGCATAAATAACGAACTTCTTTTGTTCCAATGTATAACAGGAGTTAAATAAATAATCCAATGCTGCATCATAATAATAATCATTGTGCATATACATAGCCAAAAAATCTTTAGATCTAAAAAATTCTATAGGATTTGTATAACTACCTACTATTGCTTGTATCGCCTCTATTTTTTGCGGAAAGGTTACCCATGTTCCCCAATTACAGCCGTTTACGGTTATGTTAGTAGGTGCTTTATACTGTTTATAGTCTGGGTAATCACATAGACATGTTGTCCATGAAGGATGGCCTAATTTAGATTGATAGCCTTGATATTCAATATTTGCATATGATACAGGCGCAAAAAGGAGATGTAATATGAATACAATACTTGCATAAAAAGTTTTTTGTATAAACTGTACCATTAAATTATTCAAAATGTTCATCATCTCTTTCTAAGATTTTGTTTTGCTAAAAAAACTATATAAAACCACTATAATTTATGAGTAAAATTTTTAGCATGTTTCTTTTATCATCCACGTGCTGGTATCGTTTCGTAGAATGTAAAATGAGTTTTGCGGAACTCACGATAGCCCCTCATATAAGCCATCTCTTCTTTAGTAGCTAAAGTTCCATTTTTTACTTTATGAGCAATTTCTTTAAGACCCTCTGGGATAGTAGGGATGCTTATGAATTTATCTAAGGCTCTTTGTACTTCCTTATCTTTATAATCTATAATAAAAAAAGGATATTTATAAAACGTTGGCAAGTCAACCTTAAATAAC
>NZ_QWJI01000029.1:0-8544 GCF_004354815.1 Cardinium endosymbiont of Culicoides punctatus | reverse complement strand
TCACATGCATTTTCTATAATAAAGGCATAGTTAGTGGCGTCTAGTTGAGACATAGCCAAAATAGCCATGGACTTTTCTTCAGGACTATATTCTGGATCACGTAATATATCCACACCGTTTTTTAAACCTGAATAAGGGCCAAATTGAAAAGGATAGTAAAAAGCAGGATGTTCTAAAATTACCAAAAACCATGGTATAGGAAATATATTGACGGGGATAGGCGTACCTAGGCGATAGTAATCCCAGGCGTCTTTCTCTCTTACTGCATAAGCTATTATAGCATGGTAAGGCAACTCACTATTTCCATCACAATAACTTTGGTTGCATAATGTATTTGCATTTATTAAATATACATGCCATGTTTTAGGGAAAATATTATTGAAAAGTTCTGTAAGTTCTTTATACAACCTAGTTGTCTTATCTAATTCTTTATGTACTTGTATTAAAAATGAATATACTCCTGCCTTTTTCAGTGCAGCTAGGACATTTTCATAAGGCTTTCCTACATGATTTTGAGCAATCAAATTGCTTATCTTAATAGAGAATATCAAATCTAGCAAATGCTCATTTATCTTATTTGTTTTGTATAGCCTATAAGCATCTTCACATAACTGATAGGACTGTGTTAGTGCAAATATAGATATCTTTTTTTGCTCTAAGGTATAACGACTGTCCACTAAGTAATCTAGTATAGCTTCATAGTAATAGCCATGGTGCTTATGTATAACTAAAAAATCTTTGGAACGAAATAATTCTATCGGATGAGTATATCTTCCTACAGCAGCTTGTATCGCCTCTACTTTTTGCGGAAAGGTTACCCATGTTCCCCAATGACACCCATCTTGCATAATATTATTAGGTATCTGGTAATTTTTATACCCTGGATGACCATGTAAATACACTGTCCAAGAAGGAAATCCCAATGCATTTTCTTGAATATCATACATCATATGCATTTCAGCATATGCTGGGAAACTTACAAAAGCTATAATATATCCCATTGTGCTTATTTTTCTTATTATTCTGCAAATAATAGCGTATACATTCATCTTAATTGAATTTTATGTTCATACATGATATTGTAGCCAGCATTTGCGCATGTATGTGACTTATATATGTAAACTCTGCAAGATGCTTTTACATAGTAATGAAATTATTACACTTCAAAGTCATACTCCCCCTTAGCCACATACATGAACAAATTTCTCTAAATGAAACGTAAGAATTATTTGATTTTTAATTGCAATAAAAAATATATGTACTTTACATATTTCAATATTTAGTCATCATATCGTTGTATAGTACCACTTAGGCTATATCCACCAACATTATCTTTATTAGCGGCTAAAATACGAGTATCACTAACGGCTATACCAACATGAGAGCCATCTGATACTATATCTCCTTTTTGTAAAGAATAAACTTTTTTAAAACCAGAAACAGAATCAGTCCAATCTCCTGCTGTAATTGGCCAATAACATTTACACTTCGAATCGTAGTTTTTAGGTGCACTTACGCCTGCAGCCTCTAACATGTCATAAATGAATAAATTACACTTCCATGTATTTTCCTTAAATTTTCCTACGCCGGAACTCTCTTTAGATGTACTATATGCCCACGCTGTACTGCCCTTATTACTTTCGGCTTCTTGAGCAATATCCTCCCCTTTACCCATATAATTATGTTTAACACTACCACACCCTGCTAGCGGCAATAACAATGCTACTCCTGCTATTTTTTTTATATTATCTATCATGGGTACTAGAATTTAAAAGTGTGGAACTATTGATTTTAATCTAACTATTGTAGATAGTACAACTTTTTTGTCAAAAAAGCAAATTATAATTATCAATTATGTAATTCCTCAGGTACCCTATATATGGTCTTAATAGTATGGCCCCGTTATGTTGGTTTTATTAAAAAATTTTTGTTAAGTTAGCATGTAACCGTGCGTAAATATGATATGTCTAAATGAATCTATCTAGGTAGCTTTTATTATTTATTTTCTATTTATTTACTCGATTAGGAGGATTAGGATCCATTTATCTAGAAATATAACCTACTCAAAAGATATCTGTTTGCTGATGTGTTAAAATAACGATTTATAGACTTACCCTATATATTTGAAATATCCCATTTTGGAAAAGTTTGCAGATGTCATTTTACCCATTCCACTTAATGCTTTAACTTATTGCATTCCAACCGAATACCAGAATAAAATCCATGTAGGCAGTGGTGTTTTGGTTTCACTAGGAACGAACAAGTTGTTGTTTGGAATAGTGTATAGATTGCATAATGAATTAAGGAATTATCCAATAAAAAATTTGTTGGCAGTAGTCTATCAAGAACCACTATGCACATCACAGCAGCTAGCATTCCTACAATGGACTGCTAACTACTATTTATCTAGCCTTGGAGAAACTATATCTGCTGTACTCCCAAACGTTTTGGATGAACATAAAAATATTTTGTTTCAGGTTACTACTACCCAAGTTTGTGAAGATGAAACAGAACAGTTTATATTAAATGCACTACAAGATCAAACTTTATACTATAAAGACGTTATAAAGTTACTGCCCCCTAAACAAGCACGTAAAGCATTAATATCCTTGTTATCAAACCAACTTATAGAAGCCATTGCAATGGCTAAAATCGATCAACCGTTTAAGCAAGAAACATACATTACATTTTCCGCTACCGAGTATCCTATATTGTTGGACAAACAACTTAAAAAGTTATATAAAAGATCCCCCAAACAACAAGCGCTACTCGCTTATTTTGTGTCTAAAACGTCTAAAGGATTGGAGCAAATATACATTGCTAAAAAAGAACTTTTAGATTTAGGATATTCAAAAGCTGTTTTAGCTATACTATTAAAAAACAATATTTTAACCCAAGTGTATAAAAAAAGTAGGGAAACAGCTACCTTTAGTGCTCTTTTACAACCATTATCTCCTTTAACCAAAGCACAAAAAGATGCCTTTACTGCAATACAAAAACAATTTGTTGAAAAAACAGTCGTATTACTGCATGGAGCTATAGGAAGTGGTAAAACGGTGCTATATATGCATCTTATTTATGAGGGATTGCAACAACAAAAACAAATCTTACTCTTACTTCCAGAGATTAGTCTAGCTACCCATATAGTAGAACGGTTACAACCATTTTTTGGAGATTGGATTGCTGTTTATCATTCTAAACAGTCTCATAAAGAGAGATTTACAATATGGTCCCGTGTACTTCGTCAACAATCATTGGTTGTTATTGGGGCACGTTCTGCACTTTTTTTGCCCTTTAGTAATTTAAAACTAATTATTATTGATGAAGAACATGATAGTGCCTATAAACATAGCAACCATACGCCCACCTATCATGCAAGAGACTGTAGCATTGTGTTAGCGAAGCAACATCGGGCAAACGTTTTACTAGGTTCTGGCACCCCTTCTATAGAAAGTTATTACAATGCCCAATCTGGAAAATATGGTCTGGTAGTATTACCACATAGATTTGGACAAGCAGCTAGCCCCAATCTATTTTTTGTGGATCTTAATATAGAAAAGAAGCGAAAAGCGATGCAAGAAGATTTTTCCTTGACGCTGCTCTCCCATATTGAAAAAAATATTAAGGAAGAAGGGCAAACCATGATTTTTCAAAATAGGAGAGGCTATGCTCGATATTGTTTGTGCGAGTCCTGTGGATGGATTCCTCATTGTTTGAACTGTTCTGTCAGCTTGACCTATCACCAAGGAAATAATCATCTACTTTGTCACTACTGTGACTATGCCATAACTCCTTCACTATCCTGTCCTAATTGTGATTCTTCAAGATTACATAATGTAGGCTTTGGCACAGAAAAGCTAGAAGAAACCTTGCAACTTATTTTCCCAGAACAAAAAATTGGTCGTATGGATTTAGATACCACAAAAGGAAAAAATAGTTATACGACCATTTTACAACAAGTATCCACAGGAATAATCGATATCTTAGTTGGCACACAAATGATTGCAAAGGGGCTGGATTTTGCCAATATTCGACTCATTGGTGTATTAGACATAGATGCATTGCTTTTTTTTCCTGACTTTAGATCAAACGAAAAATGCTTTCAGCTGATTACACAACTTGCAGGGAGGGCAGGAAGACGAAATCATCAGGGTAGTGTATTTATACAAACTAGACAACCTGATCATATATTGTTTCGCCATTTGGCTAATAACGATTATCAAGGAATGTATACATCGGAATTGGCGGATAGAAAAAAATTTCACTATCCTCCTTATGTTAAGTTAGTTAGATTAACCCTAAGCTGTATGGAACCAACTATATTAAAATTAGGAGCTATTGAACTTAAAAAGGCATTAGAAAAAAAAATGAATGCCACTATTCTTGGCCCACAACAACCATTAATTGGGAAAGTTAGAAAGTTTTTTTTATTGGACTTACTCATAAAAATACCAAGCAAAAATATAGCTTTTTTAGAAAGAGAAAAAGAATTACTTAAAAATATCTGTAAACAACTATTCGGTAAAGGACAATACAAAAATGTAAAAATTCTATTTGATGTAGATCCTGCTTAATATACTGGACTAATTTTTTCAGTATGTTATTTTATTTCTAGTACTCTTTTCGTAGTATTGCGTACCTTAAACCGCTCATCTATTCTAAGCCCTACAATCCACACAATTTCATTATTGGAAGTTAAGATATGTACATTTTTTTTAACGGCAATAGGTATTTTAAGATCAATGAGTAGATCGCTTACCTTTTTACGTCCCTTCATGCCTAGGGGATAAAAAGCATCCCCCTCTTCCCATGGACGTAGTATAAGTGGAAATTGTAATGTGTCATAATCTAATGCAGCAATATATGGCGTTTTTTTTATAATATATTTTTGATTTTCAAATGTATTAAAGTATAATATTTGGTTCCCATACTGTACTTGTAATGTTCCTTCTACAATAATTTGTTTAACTGCAAGTTGATTAGATGGTGTTTTTGTTCTTATTATCCATTGTTTTCTATCTGTTGATAGCTCATAATCTTTAGAATAAATAACTTTACCACTACTTTTAGGCTCAACTATAAAATCTTTAATCTGTTCAAATGTAAATCCATAGGAACGTAATATTTCAAATACCGCAGTAGCTGCCCATGGTAAATGGGTGATTTTATCAATGGCTACATAGCATAAATCATCATGGAAATATAAAATTTCTTGCTTTAACGTATGGATATGACTTTGGAAAAGCTTATTGATATCTGTTAGTTTTTTACATGTATCCTTTGTAGTTTCTTCAAAATTTGGATTTATGCTATGTAAAAGTGGAATAATTTTGTTTCTAATAAAATTTCTCTGATAATAAATATCCTTATTAGAACTATCTTCTCTCCAAGAGAGATTTTCTTGTTTGGCATAATTTAAGATCTCCTCTTTTCTAGCAAAAAGCAAAGGACGTATGATTTTACCATTGATCGGCTGAATGCCACAAAATCCCATAATACCTGTTCCCTTAATAAAGTTTAGTAATATTGTTTCAACAGAATCGTCCCAATGGTGTGCAGTAGCTATTTGGTGCAGGCCATGTTTTTCCAGTAAGCTGTAAAAAAAACGATACCTTAAATCTCTTGCAGCCATTTGTGTTGAAATAGCATTATCAGATGCAAAATCTTTAGTCTGAAATCTAGTACTATAACAGGCAACTTTGTAATGATGTGATAATGTATGCACAAATTGTGTATCTTCATCAGATTCTATTCCCCGTAAGTTAAAATTGCAGTGGGCTATAGCAAAAGGCAATCCAGCTTGTTTAAAAAGATAACAAAGTACTACAGAATCTACTCCGCCACTTACAGCCAGCAGTGTCTCTTTACGTGTATCTATGATTAGATTCTGTTGTTTTAGAAATGATAAAAAAGGTGTTAACATGGGTTCACATTTAGGGTTAGCATGATAGCCATCTGTACAAAATAGAGCAATCTCATAGGTACTCTTGCTCCGAATAGAATGCATAAAGATTCATAAGCAATATAGTTCAGAAAATTATATGTAAATTTACTTTAAAAGTAAAAAATATGAGCAATGTAGCATACCATGATTTAGTTTGTCTATACTGGGTTTCAAGGTCGTACTTATAAAGTACTTTAAATTACTATATATTTTAAGAACATATGGCAGAACTAATTAAAATGCCTAAAATGAGCGATACCATGCAACATGGTGTTATTAGCCGTTGGCTGAAGCAAGTAGGGGATACGGTTGCCATAGGTGACATACTTGCTGAAGTAGAAACAGATAAGGCTACCATGGAGTTAGAGGCATATGAAGATGGAACATTGCTCTATATAGGTGTACCAGATAAAGCAGCTGTGCCCATTAATGATATTATTGCAATTATAGGAGCACCTGGTGAAGATATTAATGCTTTACTTGCGCAACAGGCTTCAAAGGCAGAAGATACACCATCTATTCCCATAGATGTTTCAGAGAAATCCAACAATAGTCCTCCTGTTGTAACATATACAACGGATAGCATACCCACTACACAAGACCCCCAACAATTTCAAGAATTACCTCAACCATCAGAACGGCTTTTTGCATCTCCTCTGGCAAAAAAAATAGCGAAAGAAAAGGGATATGATATTACACAAATACAGGGATCAGGGGAAGCTGGTCGCGTTATAAAAAAAGACGTAATGCATTTTGCCCCAAGTCGCTTAAATGAAGCTTCTGAGTTTGCTGATCCATTTTCAGAGGCTTATCAAGATCAGTCACTATCTTCTATGCGTCAGACAATGGCTAAAGTGCTAACAGAGAGTAAGGTAGCAGCGCCTCATTTTTATCTAACCATGACCATGAATATGGATAAGATAGTTGCTTTACGTCCAGAGCTGAATATGCATTCAGAGACAAAAATATCTATTAATGACCTGGTTACCAGGGCTGTAGCATTGACACTTAAGAAACACCCACAGGTCAATACGGCATGGATTGAAGATAAAATTAGATTTTACCAACATGTACATATCGGCGTAGCAGTAGCTATTGAAGATGGCCTCATCGTGCCTGTAGTTCGTTTTGCTGATAAAAAAACACTGGCGGAAATTAGTACAGAAGTAAAAATATTAAGTACAAAAGCACATCAAAAAAAATTAACTCCTCAGGACTATACAGGAGCTACTTTTACCATTTCAAATCTAGGCATGTTAGGTGTAGAATCTTTTACTTCTATTATTAATCCTCCAGCATCCTGTATACTGGCAGTTGGTGCAATGCAACAAATGCCTATTGTTAAGGATAATCAAATTGTTGTTGCCTATGTTATGAAGGTAACTTTGTCGTGTGATCATCGTGTGGTAGATGGAGCAGTAGGCGCATCGTTTTTATCCACACTTAAAGCGTTAATGGAACAACCACTTAGCCTCTTACTTTAATTTTTACAAGATTTTAAATAGTTTTGGAATATGAATTTTGATAATAACAATACTGGTAACATACCTCAACTTAAGTCAACTACTGTATTGGCTGTATTACATAATGGTAAAGTTGTAATTGGTGCAGATGGACAAGCTACTTTAGGTACTACTGTTGCTAAAAATAATGTTAAAAAGTTACTAAAACTTGATAACAAAGTTTTAGTCGGTTTTGCTGGATCTACCTCAGATGCTTTTACTTTATTAGATCGTTTTGAAGAAAAATTGAAGAATTATGGGGGAAATATAAAGCGATCTGCTATTGAGCTCGTTAAAGAGTGGCGTACTGATCGTGTACTCAGAAGATTAGAAGCCATGTTAATAGTAGCTAATAAGGAAACTTTATTGGTTATATCTGGATCCGGTGATGTTTTAGAACCAGAGTTTAATGTAGCAGCTATTGGATCGGGTAGCATGTATGCACAATCTGCTGCTATGGCGTTGATAAAACATGCACCCCATTTGAGTGCCATGGAAATTGCTAAAGAAAGTTTGACCATTGCAGCTGATATCTGTATCTATACAAACCACAATCTTATCTTTGAATCTTTAGATGAAGAGCATGAGTAAATAAGGTGTTGTTTATAATGGTTTATAACATTGGTTTTCAAAGTTAAAATTGAAATTTTTGGTTTAAAAACAACAAGATTTTGCTAGGAATAAAAAATCACTAAACAGTGTTAACGATACAATCCTTTATCTTCTTGTACAGTTGTATTATAACTAAAAATATATAACGGGATCTGTCTTTATAGGAGATAGTGATACCTGCTTACAGGTATCATTGATGTGGTCTTCTTTATTACTGCCTAGATAGCTCATTAAGACATATCGAGTGCTAAAAAAACAAATGTTTAAAAATAATATTTTAAAAAAACAAAAATATTGATGCAGTATTACTGTGTCTTATGCTATCTTTATTTTTATGTAAAACAAATAAGTATGGTATGCATCAAGATCCAAAAGACTTAGAAAATAAAAGACCAGCAGAAGATGTATTGGTGGTGGTACAAATATATGATTTTACTTAGCCCAAGCGTTACCTTTATTTATGCTATCAATGACTATCATGATTGC
>NZ_QWJI01000028.1 GCF_004354815.1 Cardinium endosymbiont of Culicoides punctatus | reverse complement strand
TCCATGATATATTTCTTTGAGAAAATTAGCCGTTTTTTATCAAATATAGTGGAAAATCCTCAATGTCAGTCTTTTATTCCATCATATATTTGTACCACCACCCTCTTTTGTTGGTAGTACCAATGATATTACTTTTTTAAATTCCTCTCTTGGTTATAGTAGATGGATAGGAATTCATGTAGTAGGTATAAAAGATATTTATCCAGAAGCTTACCAATTATTAAATTTAGCCTGGTGTCAGGCATATCATATGTATAAACTGGATGTTTATGGCGGAGAGTTAACTAAAGAGGAACTGGAAGAAATAAAGTTAAGATCAAATAATTTTCAAATAAAAAGTTCAGAGGAAGAGTTGGTCCAGAAATACTTATCTCCTTCTAACAAGGAGGAAGGAGAATTTATGACAACTACAGATATACTACAGTATCTTCAAGAACATATTGGCACTACTATTAGATTGAATAGAGTATGGATGGGAAGAGAACTTAATAAGTTAGGATTTAAAAGGGTAGCAAGTACTAATAAGTATGGATATTTTGCAAGAAAAATTTAACGATTTCAATTCCAAGTATATATGGAAATAAAAGTAAAACTAGAAGATCTATCGATACATCATTCCGAAGATATCTACAAGGTTATGCAACTTTTTTTAAAGAGGGAAAAGAAGTTGAATAAAGATAGAGAACACTTTTGGGTTATTGCGTTAAATAGATCTAATTATGTAATTAATATAGAATTATTATCTATAGGTAATACCGTACATACTACCCCTATTAAACCCATGGAAGTATTGAGTATACCTTTGCAAAAACGTGCCTTAGGCGTTATCCTCATCCACAATCATCCATCAGGAGATTTATCCCCCTCAGAACAAGATAAAGATGTTACAGATCTTCTTATTCAAGCATGTAAACTTATGCGTACGCCTGTTCTAGATCATGTTATTATCACGGAACATAGTTACTACAGTTTTAAAGATTCAGGTTTATTGCGTCAATTAGAAGAGAGTAATAAATATGTACTTCCCTATGATTTAGAAAAGAAATACTATGAAGAAATGATGTCAGAGATACGGAAGATTGAGGAAGAGCATAAAAAAACAAATTGATGAGAGTACTAAAAAAGGTGAGCAAACTGGCTTAGAGAAAGGTAAAAAAGAAGAACGTTATACAACCGCATTAAAGATGCTACAGTTAGGCATGAATATAGAGACGATATCAACTATTACTACTCTTTCTAAAGAAGAGATACTTTCTATTGCTAAAGAAAACAGTTCGAATTTAGATTGATATATGGAATTAAAATTAAAACTAAAGAAGCTTCCAATCCATCATGCCTCGGATATTTATAAGATTATGCAACTTGTCTTAAAAAGAGAAAAGAAACTGCATAAAGATAGAGAGCATTGTTGGATTATTGCATTAAATAGTTCTAGTTGCATTATCAACATAGAACTTATATGTATAGGTGACGCTATGGAAACTAATGTTATTAAGCCAATGGAAGTATTGAGTATACCTTTACAAAAACGTGCTACAGGCATTATCATAGTTCATAACCATCCTTCTGGAGATTTACGTCCTTCAAAAGGCGATAAAGATACAACAGATCGTCTTATTCAGGCATGTAAACTTATGGAAACACCTGTATTAGATCATGTTATTATCACAGAATATAGTTTCTATAGCTTTAAGGATTCAGGTTTATTGGATCGTTTAGAGGCGAGTAATAAATATATACTTCCCTATGAACTAGAAGAGCAATATCATGAAGAAATGATGGAAGAGATACAAAAAATAGAAAAAAAACATAAAAAGCAGATTGATGAAAGCCTTAAAAATGGAGAGAGTATTGGTTTGCAGAAAGGAAGACAAAAAGGTGAATATCTTAAGGCAATTGAAATATCTAAGGAAATGCTATCAGAAGGTTTCGACATAGTAAAAATTGCTCGTATCACCGGCTTATCAGAACAGGAAATTAAAAACTTAGGTAAAAATAAAGACTAATTAGAAATTTTATAAAATTACTATAATTCAACACAGTTATTTAAATAAGTGATTGAGTTTTTGATTTAAGAAGTCATTACTAATGATAGAATATTAGTAGAAGTAGATGAGGATAAATATATAACTTTTTATAAAGTTCGCCTAGGCGAACTTCTTTAAATTTTAAGGGAATGATTGACATAGTTGGAGATGGGTTAAGTCTTAAATGTATAGCAATATTGTCTGGAATAAATGAATGTATTCTTAAAGAATATGTTATTTCTAATCATTTCAAAACATTGAAAAGTCATAAAACAAAAGAATCTAAGTTTTCTATAAGTGATAGTAAAAATATTATAAATGGTCTTCAATCAGAAAAAAACTTACAGATTTTAAAGAAGAAATTTTCATTTTATAATTTTAAAGGAGGTGTAGGAAAAACAAGTATTTGTTTTCAATTGTCTTCACATATTGCTTTAATGGGATACACTGTTTTAGTTATAGATGCCGATCCTCAGGCACATATATCTACTTCTTTTGGATTCCTACCAGATAATAGCTATTTGACTTTATATGATTTATTCACAAAAAATGCGTCATTTAATGATATTAAGAAAAATATATTTGAAGGGTTTGATCTTATACCTTCTAATTTGTCTTTAACACGTCTTGAATCTGTTTTCTATAAAGAAAATAATTCATTTAGTAAACTTTCAGAAGTACTTTCATCAATAGAGAAAAACTATGATTTTATTTTTTTGGATACAAATCCAACCATTAGTTTCTTAAATAGAAGTGTAGTATTCTTTTCTGATGTAATCAGTCTTGTATGTGAAACACAGCCATATAGTTTAAATGGTCTGAAAATACTTTTAGAAGATTTAAATAATTTCTATGTTCATGCTAAGATAGAACCTAAAGATATTAACATTATTCCAAACAAATATGAATATAAGGCTGTTAGTTCTGCTGAAGCAATGTCCATACTTAGAAAATTTTATGGAAAGTATATAAAGGAAGATTTCGCTATAAGGAAGAGCGAAGATTTTAATATTTCTGCGAAAATTGGTAAACCTTTAGCTTTTTTTGCAAAAAAAAATTCTATAGCATTAGAAGATATATCAGACCTTATTTATCAAATTTTAAATAAGTATACATATTATAGAAATAACTGATTAATAGAATGGCTAGAAAAATAAAGTATAGAGAAATATCTATGGAATTAGAAAATATAACAAAACCAACATTGGATTCATCTTCTAGGTCTAGTATTGGATTAGATAAATCAGTAGGAGAATTCTATTTTTTAGAAATTGATCAAATAACTCCTTTTAAAAATCAGGCTAGGAAATTTTTTGATATAGAAGAATTATCTAAATTATCTGATTCGATTAAAGAACATGGTATTTGTCAACCTCTTACAGTAACTAAAAATTCTGATGGTAAATATGAAGTTGTTAGTGGAGAAAGAAGGTTGAGAGCTGCGAAACTAGCTGGTCTACATAAGGTTCCTTGCATAATATTAAAAGAAATAAATAACGCTAATGCCATATCATTAATAGAAAATATACATCGAGCAGATCTTACACCTATAGAATTAGGTATAGCATTTAGCAATTTAATAGAAACGTCTGTTTTCGACAATCAAGAACATTTAGCAAAGGCAATATCAGTTTCTAAAAGCAAAATTTCGGAATATATTAAATTTTCTAAGTTACCTGAGTCTATAAAAAATAAATTAAAAGAGAATGATATCACTTCTAGAAAAGAATTAAGGAATATTACAAAAGCATTAAATAAAAATGATATAAATGAAGTAGATTCAATCATATCATCATCTAATAGGAAACGTAAGGTGCAAATTTTACAAGTTTTTTTGTTAGATGATAATATTAATATAGATGATAATGGATTAAACAATATAAATGCTTTATGTAAAAAAAAATTGAAAAATGAATTACAAAAAGTTATTGATAGATTATAGATATTATTGTTTATTCAATACATTTTTGTTTGTTCTATATAAGTTTATTAACTTCATTTTTAGTACTTTTTATAGAGTTATCATTATAAAAGTGAAAATATGTTTTAGACATAACATAGAGTATCTGAATATGTATAAAAAACTTTTGATCCTACTGAATTTTTTAAGCAAAAGGTTAAAGATTCAATCTAGATTTATCATTATACCTACTATATTATGAGTAATGAACATAAGATCCTTCAACCTCATGACATGTACTTCAAAAGTATTTTTGGAAGAACAGATGTTATGCTAGACTTTTTAGAATATAATCTACCAGCAAAAATTTTTCATAAGATCGATAAGTCAACTTTACGTCTGACTAATAAAAGCTTTGTCCATCCAATAGGTACGCGAGGAGAAAGTGATTTAGTATTTCAAGCTAGAATGGATAATCAAGACGGATACATATATTTCGTGACTGAACATCAGTCAAAAATAGATAAATATATGCCACTACGTTTTATGGAATATAACTTAAAACTGTTTAGACAGCATCTACATGAGCATAAAGATTGCGATGAATTACCGTTGGTATTAAATATCTGTGTATACAATGGTAAAGAGGCTTATACAGGAAAAAGGAGTCTATTATCTATGTTTAAAGTACCAGAATTAGCTAAATCTTATACCTTTGGTGAATTTAATCTTGTAGATTTAACACATACATCTGATAATGATTTATCTAAACAGAAAAGAGCAGCCTTAGGCGAGCTGATACTTAAATATGGTAAGGATAAGAATTTTAATAATCTACTCAAGCTAAATGAGTATTTAAAGTCTTTATTATCCCGTCTTGATCTATACGATACACAATATTATGAAAACACATTTTTATATATCTTAGCCATAGAAGAAGACGACGATATCTTGGAAACATTAAAATCTATCAACCCAGAAATTAAAGAATTAGTTATGACAGCAGCAACAAGATTAATACAACAAGGTGAGCAACTTGGTCTAAAAAGAGGTGAACATCTTAAAGCAGTAAAAATAGCGTTAGAAATGCTATCAGAAGGATTTGATATAGTCAAAATATCTCGTATCACTGGTCTTTCAGAGGATGAAATTAGGCTTTTGTCTATAGATAAAAACTGAAAATGAGGTAAAATTAGATAGACAAATAACGGTAGAAGCTAGCTCTTGATATTTTTAATGTTTTACAGATGTCTGCTATACTCATTCCATGATTTTTATGCATTTTTTTAGCCATTAAAACTTTTGGATTATTATTTTCTATTTTTTTACGTCCACCATTTCTACCTCTTGCACGTGCGGCTTCTAGCCCGGCTCTTGTACGTTCTTGAATAAGACGCCGTTCAAATTGTGCTAAAGAAGAGAATATATTGAATATCAATTCTCCAGATGCAGTAGTTGTATCAATTGCACCATCGCAAATAGATTTAAAACTTATCCCTCTTGTTCTTAAGTTTTCGATTAGGGAAACTAAATGTTGCATAGAACGTCCTAGTCTATCAATGCGCCAGACGATTAATGTATCTCCTTCTTTGAGTTCCGATAGACAATCATCTAATCCAGGCCTGTTTGTTTTAGCGCCAGATATTTTGTCTATGAATATTTTGTTTTTTGTGCATCCTTCTTTTTCAAGTGCGTCTAATTGGAGTTGTAGTTCTTGTTCTTCTCTACTTACTCTAGCGTATCCAATTAATCTGGTCATTAAATTTCTCATTTATTTGTTTAAAGTTAACAAAATAAGATTTTGTTATTTAAGATGGTAATATAGCACACTAATTTCTATTTATTTGCTATAGTACTTAATGTTTTATTAAACGGTCGTTTAGTGAAACATACAAAACTGATCACTAAAATAATCAATTAGATATATCATATTGAGATCTTAAAAAACAAAATACCGTAAACTCATTATCTTTGATATATTTGAGAGGAATGGTAAAAACAGTAGGATATGTAAGGGGGCACTACACAAGATCAAGAAGTTCATCTGCAAGTTGAAACACTTAATGATAGCACTGATAATTATTTTGTAGATTCATTTTCACTGAAATGCTTATCGCATAAGGGTACAACCTCAATGAAATACATAAAAAATCATTAAATTCAATTAATGAAATAATCTATATGAGATATATTCAATGATATAACCTAAATACGATAAATACATAAGAATATGTTTATCAGAGCTTATTTGAGAGCTTCAACTCAAGATCAGTTTGCAGATCGAGCCAAAGAACTGCTCGAGCAGTTTGTTCATGAAAGAGGACACAAAATCACTAGCTATTACCGAGAAAATATCAGTGGAATAAAACTGGATAGACCAGAACTGGGGTGGCTACTCATGGACAGTCACCAAAATGATATCTTACTGGTAGAGCAGGTCGACAGGCTGATACGATTGAACAACAGTGACTGGGAAACACTGAAAAAGAAAATTCAACAGAACCAACTGAAAATTGTGAGTCTGGATATACCTACCTCTTGGCAGGCTTTGTCTGGCAAAGAACCAGCACAAAATGATCCAGTAACACGTGCGGTAATTTCCGCAATCAATAATATGCTTATAGACCTGATGGCCGCAATGTCGCATAAGGATTGGATCAGCCGTCGGCAACGGCAAAAACAGGGAATCGAAAGAGCGCACGAACAAGGTAAATATAAGGGAAAACAGGCTGATCATGAGCGACACCAGAAAGTGATGTACTATCGAAATGTTAAAAAACTAAGTATCCACGAAACCGCGCAGGCTACCGGGTACAGCGCTTCTCAGGTATGCCGTATTCAACGATTGTACCAAAAGTAAACCTAAGCTAGGTAGGAAAAAACAGGCTTAACGAATTATTTCGTATATTTTTGTTTCTATTTCAGTTTAATAACCATTTAGAGTCCGTTTCAATAGAAATTTTAAATGATTACATAATAATTCGGACGTATTTGTAATATTTATAGACTAGATTCTGTTACTTATGTCTTTTTAATACTTAAAGGTAATTATTAGTCAGGTATTACATCTGCTTTATAAAAGCTTATTTTTCTATTGCAACGGCCTCATTTAGTAGGTTAGGTATTGTGAAATAGGGTGATTCGTATATTATAATTGAGATCCCCAATAAAAATTGGGGGTTATTATTGATTAATCTGACATTCCGCACTAAAAAAACATAATTTTTTATTTATTTTTATAATTGATTAAGAATTAATTATGTAAAAATGACAGCAACAGATCTTCCTAGTCAAAGTAAAAATTTGTACAGAATACAATCTTTCAGATCGATTAATTAGTAATAATTACGTCTTTTTCTATTGTATAGTAACTTTTTATTTAGTATAATAATGCATGACCTTAATCATTCTTTAAGAAATAAGAGCCTAATTAAGCAAGTATTTACATAAAATGCTGTTTTTGAAGTAAGATTAAATGGTTTTTATCCTGTCAAGCGAGGTTGATGCAGTCAACACGAAAAATAAAAAATCTGAAAATTTTGTGCGAAATGTCGGATTAATTTAATGGAGGTATTCAAAATAAAATGGCAAGGAAAAAAATTAAAGTTTTTAAATAGAATAATAGTATTCTATATTAGTTTATTCCTTCATGCTTGCTCTTTTATAAGGAATGAGCAAAATGTTATTAATTTTATTAGATCAGGTAGCTTAAGGAATAATAATGAAGATGCAAATACTAATCAAAATGAATTATCACGATTATTTCAATTAGAGACTAATAGGGATATAAGGAACTTAAAGAACAACGGTTTTTTAGTTGGACCGCGTTACCAAATTCCAAATCGGAATAATAATGGTTATAATAACTTTATTCTTAGGCATAATAGAGACATAAAAAAGCATATCATGTTCGTGGCTTTTCATACCCTTAGACTTGAACAAGAAGGAATGCCTATTCGTATCATTTTTGACTTTTTTGAAACTCAAAGAAATACACATGAATTGATGTATAGGCCTGAAATGATTAATAGAGGAGAAATAGGAGGGCCAGGAATAAAATTTGTATTTCCTCATCTTATGACTGATATGGATTTACGTCGTGATCGTAATATAGAGACCGTAAGAGGAAGAAGGACACCTAACTTAGTTATGCGTGGTAATATGTTGGTGATTGGTGGAGATGAGAATATTAATCCAGGTGTAAGAAGCAAGGTTGTTGATATACAAGTAGATCATTTACTTAGAACTGATAGATATAAAATTGAAATGCCAGCTGAGTTCCATCATATAAAAACTACATTCTTAGATAAAATGATAAGCCGGTATGAAGGAGAAGTAACAAGGCGACATCAAGCACACTGGGCGGCAAGACTTAGAGCACTAAATCTATAAGAGAGCGAAAATAAAAAAGTAAATAGAAGAATGTATCTCACATTTCGCACCAAATTTACAATTGATTATGAGTAGAATATAACAATTGCGCAAATTTGAATTAATTTTTAATTAAACTGATTTTCAGTATAAAAATTTTTAACCAAAACTCAAAATAAGAAATTATATCATTTTTTCTAAAAATCATCAATCGTATAAAACATTCTAAATCAATAAAAAATAACTACACAAACAGATATTCTCTGGTGCGAAATGTGAGATGTATATAAATAATTATTGGTGGTGGTACAAATATATGATGGGATAAAAGACTGACATTGAGGATTTTCCACTATATTTGATAAAAAACGGCT
>NZ_QWJI01000027.1 GCF_004354815.1 Cardinium endosymbiont of Culicoides punctatus | reverse complement strand
GCAATTATGATAGTCATTGATAGTATAAATAAAGGTAACGCTTGGGCTAAGTAAAATCATATATTTGTACCACCACCTAATTATTATTATATTTAATAATATTGAACATTAGAAACTATATAAACATTACTAATAACAGTAATAAACAATTGATTAATTTAAATGCGTACTCAATTATATTAATATTAGAAAAATTAAAATTATGTTAGATACCAGAAAAATGTATTGTTTATTACTCACATTCTCAATAAATTTAGGATGTTCTTCACATTATATTGATGAAATGAATAGACAAGCTTCGTCAGATAGTCAAGCTGGACCTAGTACAGTATCTTCTAGAGAAGCTGATGACGAACATAACAGTATGCAACCTATGTATGATAAAATAGAAGATTTCTTGCAAAGAAATAATACCCCTTCTACTTCAGAGAACAATAGAGTTCATAAAGGATCGCCTGTAAATAATCAAATGATACAAACTATAATTGATAATATCGGAAAGCCCATCAATATCCAACCATTACCAAATGATTATAAATGCTTCTTAAACAAATATGGATCTATATATGGGCCTGGTTTTGAAATATATGGTCCTTACCAATCAGATAAAGGTTCTGAAACAGATACTTTAGAACTTATACAAAATGGATTTATAGACTTTTGTAAAAAAAATATTAAGAAGCCTAAAGGAGTGAAACCGTATTGGTTAATAGCTAAGATAGGTGAATCTAACAGATATTATATTAATCTATCAAAATCTGGTAACAACCATATATACTCTATGGATCGTAATGGTTCTTGTGTGCCATTTGCTAAAGATTTTTCAGAATTTTTGGACAAATTCTTTCAAATTTGTCAATCGACAGGTGAAGATTCTGATTAATATTAGGTGTTTGTATTTTTAGTCATTTAATTTTTTTGTACCTGTTAGCGTATATTTTCAGGCCAATTTTTAGCGTAAAAGTGTAGGTTTCTGTGTCCGTTCAGCACTGTGGCAGAAAACATGTTTACCTCTAGTTTTTTATTAAAATTTGGAACAAAATTTTAGCTCTTAAGCTAAAAAACTGTCTTAAAAGCATGCCTGAAGCAGGTCGAAAAGCAAATTTCAGCCGCAGTGCTGAACGGATACAGGTTTTTTTAATGTATTCCCTTAAAAAATTATAAACGAAAATTATTTGATAGAAAATTATGAATTTTATAGAAAAGATAAAATAATTGATATTCAAAGGATTATAGAAAAATTAATAAGGAAAAAAGAAAACCAGGATCATACAGAATCAATTGGTTAACAAGGATTTAATAACTAAAATCTGACAAACCGGGTTTTTAGTTAAATAACTCCATCTAAGATAGATTTTATAAAAAAAAATTTTATTTGGTAGGGTCGAGCAATGGCGCGGTAGTCTTACCTCCGTTTCCATCGCCCGCCGCATCGAACGTAACGTAGAGATTTCCCCTATTACGCTCTCCTAATAGCTTCTTATCATCGCCTATGGCCTATCGGCTGTGGTTGCTTTCAAATGGGTATAATAACGAATTTGATAATCGTTGTATAACTTCATCTTTTCGTATATATCCCTTCTACTCCACCTTCCCCAGCCGAAGCCATTAAAGGCAATAGCAAAATCTATCCATTGGTCGTACAAATTCTTTTTGATTTTGCTTTTGAGATGGTAGCAAACCATCCAGATGCGATCAAGTTCATAGACATTGAAGAAGGTTGGACCACCTTAGATGATGCCTCTAGTGAGCATATAGAGGCTTTTTATCGCAAAGGTAGAAAGACCAAAACCTCTATTCGCATTATTACGCAAGACATTGGAGAAATCAAATCATCGAAAATAGCTAGTGCCATTAAAAATAATGCAGCTACCTTCATACTTCTGTACAACGAGAAAGCCTCTAGCAGGGAAGAAATAGAGGCTTTTCTAGGTATGAATGCATTGGATATGGAAAAATATGCCAGTTTGCGCAGGCAAAATGGTCCAGGAGGTTTTAGAGAAATATTTATCAAAGAAATGGGCAAGAGTCACATATGGCTACTAGAACCTTTTCTTTGGGAACATGCCATGGTTACCTCTAATCCATCAGAAAGAAATAAAATAGCTGCTTTAACCAAAAAACATGGAAACATTGAAGACAGCATTGCAGAATGGGTATACCATACTAAACAAAAACATTATGTCTAATCATTTTCAAGGTATCTTGTCCTCTTCAGCTAATCTAGATGCACAAAATCTAATGGTGAATATCACTATTGGAAAGATGGTTAGTCTGGCCAAATTATTGCTATTGCCTTTCTTACTGGTACGTTTAATGGTCTACTATTTTCAGTACCATTTAAGTACTGCCGAGTTATTAAAATCTTGTTATACCAGTCTGTTAACCCTAGCTGTTACTTTTCTGCTTTTGCAGTTCTATTTGGATATTTTCCATATGCTAGACAAATTAACCGCTTTGATTATGAAGGGGTTTGATTGGCATGATCTGATTAAGCCTGATAGCCTTGAAGATCTAAAAGATCCTGAGATGAGTATATGGCAGCTAATTAAAAATGGGGTTTCTAATTGGACTACTAAAGCCTTAAAATCTATATCTCGTATGATGGGTTTAACCACTACTATATTCCGTCATCAAGCGATCCTATTTACCTTACAAACCGGTCCGTTAGCTATTGCCGCTAGCCTCTTACCAGGAAATTTTAGCAGTATAGTTATTTATTGGCTCAATATGTTAATTTCCTTTTTAATGTGGGGGGTAACGATTGATTTGTTAGACTATTCATTGATTGCTTTAGAATTCAATAACGTAGATCCGACATTTCGCACAAAATTTTCAGATTTTTTATTTTTCGTGTTGACTGCATCAACCTCGCTTGACAGGATAAAAACCATTTAATCTTACTTCAAAAACAGCATTTTATGTAAATACTTGCTTAATTAGGCTCTTATTTCTTAAAGAATGATTAAGGTCATGCATTATTATACTAAATAAAAAGTTACTATACAATAGAAAAAGACGTAATTATTACTAATTAATCGATCTGAAAGATTGTATTCTGTACAAATTTTTACTTTGACTAGGAAGATCTGTTGCTGTCATTTTTACATAATTAATTCTTAATCAATTGTGCGCCACGCTAAGCGCACATTCCGCTAGTAGCTGCAAGTGCTACCGGAAAAGCGTTACTGAACGCATTTCGTACTTAGCCTTGGGCAGTTTCTGGTAACAGAAGCTGTTAAGCGTAGGCAAAGGAACCTATAGGCCGGAAGCCGCAAGGTTGAAGTGATTGAGCCCCGTAAAAGAGTTTGTGATGGTGGCCGATGTTTTGATTGAGACAGAAGGCAATAGACACAGACGTTATATCAGGAGGAAGTTTGTCCACCATCGGGGTCTGAGAACCTGGCATTTAGGGAAAGTGGATGTGTGAACGTGGGAGAGCCTAATGGATCTCGAATTAACTCGAGTATTGGTAAACAAGTGTAACAACGAGGATATCGAAATATCTATTAGGCAGTCAGACTGGTCATAGTACTCCGAGTTTGGGAAAGCCAAGCACATGGGGAAGGACCAGGGGTAATGTTCGACTTTAAAAGGGTCAGGACTTTCGCACTTTTAGTTGAAAACATTGTATATAGACCAGGCTACAAAATAGCAAAATTTTATTTTATATTGATTATCAGTATTGCAAAACATGCCCATGTCTAAAAATATAAGCAAAATTATCTATTGTGCGAAAGTCCTGAGGGTAACACAATGGAGACATCAGAATTTTCAAGCAACGTGGACACATCTCTTTTAGAGATAGCATGGCTATCTTCTCAGAGCAGATCTCAGGAATTCCATAGCCTGATGCATCACATCAATGTGGAAAGTCTGAGAATCTGCTACAATTTGCTGGATGGAAAGAAAGCAGTTGGAGTAGATGGAATGAGCAAGGAAGTTTATGGGCAAAATTTACAGGAAAACTTAGAGACACTTATCGCAAAGATGAAGCGTATGGGTTATCGTCCCCAATCGGTTCGGGAAGTTCGGATCCCTAAAGAAGGGCAACCCGGCTCTACTCGGCCACTGGGGATCTGTAATTTTGAAGACAAACTTGTTCAAAAACGGATGCAGGAGCTATTAGAAAGCATTTATGACCCAATTTTTGTGGACTGGTCCTATGGGTTCAGACCAGGAAAAGGGGTACATGATGCAATCAAGGCACTCTCTGCACATCTTTATGCGCAAGATTCGGAAGCAGTCCTGGATGTAGATATTCAGAACTTCTTTGGATCGCTAAATCACCAAGTTCTAAAAGGATTTCTTGCTGAGAAGATCAAGGATACTAAATTCCTAAGGTACATTACTCGCATGTTGAATGCAGGTGTACTGACAGAAGGAGAACTGATAATAAGTGAAGAAGGTGTTCCACAAGGATCTTGCTGCAGTCCGGTATTGGCAAACATTTATGCACACTATGTAATAGACGTATGGCTTGAAGAAATAAAACCTCTTCTTGATGGAAGGCTGCAAGCCCTTTCGCTATGCGGATGACATGGTGTTGAGTTTTCAATACTTACGGGATGCACAGCGGGTTCGAAAAGTGCTAGACCGAAGGCTGGAGAAATACGGATTGCAACTCAACGTGGATAAAACTCGGATTGTACCATTTTCTAAGAAGAAGCATAAACTTGGAGAAAGACAAGGAAGTTTTAAATTCCTTGGGTTTACGTTTTACTTGGGAAAGTCAATTAGAGGAGCTATTATCCCAAAACTCAAGACAGAGGGAAAGCGCTTTCGGATGAAACTACAAGGGGTAAAATCATGGTGCCGTACACAACGACACCAGATACGTATGGTGCATTTCTGGAAACAGTTATGCGCTAAACTACGAGGACACATCGCATATTATGGGGTGAGCCATAACACTAGGTACGTTAGAACATTTGTTAATGAGGTAAAAAAAATAGCCTTTAAATGGTTGAATCGGAGAAGCCAGAAACGATCCTTCAACTGGGAAAGTTTTGTGCTTTTTCTGAAACACTACCCACTTCCGTTAGTAAGGGTGTACCATCGTTTATTATGAAATAATCATGTGAATGAATACTATCTTGAGCCCATTGCCTTAATAGGGCACGATGGGTTCTAACGAGGGGGTGGCAGCTAACGTAAGAAGGCTGTTGCTCTACTCACTATAAAAATAAATAAAAAATTATGTTTTTTTAGTGCGGAATGTCAGGTAGATGGTATCGGTGCAGCCATTGCTGCTTGTTTGATGTATGCTATGGTAGGTCCACTTACCTCTCTATATATAGGCAATACGATCGGAAACAGTCTTTTTGCACTAGCGTTTAATAAGACGGATTCCTCCATACACATAAACCAGAATGGAAAATCTAATCATATCTTTGTACCTTTATACAGTAACTAAAAATATATAGCCTGAATAGCCTGATCTGTCTTCATGGGATGTAATGATGCACCTGTTACAAGTATCATTTAATGTAGTCTTCTCTATTACTGCTTACATAGCTCGTTAAGACATATCGAGCACTAAAAAACAAATGATTAAAAAAAATGGTTCCCACAAAAAAAAATATTGACGTAGTATTACTGTGTCTTATACTATCTTTATTTTCATGTAAAACAAATAAGCATTGTATGGGTCAAGTATATTCAGGCCATCAAAAATCAGATGAAGATATGCAAATAGATCATGATAATAAAAGGCAGAAACTAGGTTATGAAAATATCCCTATTGGTGTTGTTTCTATAGAAGAGATGTTATCTACACAATATTATGGTAACTACCCAGGTACCCTTTTTAACTTTTTTAAAAATCATTGATTATTAAATATAAATATTTTTATCAACTTTAACACATAAGCAAATATGCCACAAAAATTTTCACTGTTAATTTTATAATTCATTATAAATCATACATAAAAATATTATCTGTATTATACAGAAGATAGGGTACCTGGGGAGTTACATATTATGTAGATAAGACGGATCATGCTTATAAATTAATGTCTGGTGTAAATAAATATATATTTCTCTCCCGTCCACGTAGATTTGGAAAATCCTTATTTGTTAGCACATTAGAAGAAATAGCTAAAGGAAATAAAGAACTATTTCAAGATTGCCATATCTATAATAAAACTAATTACGATTGGAAGAAATACCCTGTCATTAGGGTGGATTTTTCAAATATGGATAAAAACAACTCCGAAATATTAAAAGAATCTATTCTAAATGAATTATATACTATTTCTAATTCATATGAAATAGAAATGGAAAAGCCTAATAAAAAGACTCTTTCTAACACTTATTTAAAAGAATTAATTAACAAACTATATTCAAAGTTCGTAGAACTTAAAAAGACTGATGAAAGTTACGAACCTAAAGTAGTCGTCCTGATAGACGAATATGATGCACCGTTTATCAATCAATCAGATCCCATTATAAAAGAAGAAAATCGTTTAATTGTACGAGATTTTTTAGGAGTTGTTAAAAGCCTTTCTCTTGACAATAAAATTAAGCTAGAATTTGTCACAGGTGTTAGTGCTTACTGTTTTAAAGAATGTCTATCTGCTCCTAATAATCTAAATGATATTACTTTAGATAAGAATTATGAAACTATAGCTGGTTATAAAGAAGAAGATTTATTACAGGAAGGTTCTGTTTACAGTAAAAAAATAGATGAATTAGCAGAAGAAAGAAATATAAGTAGAGATATACTAATTGGTGAAATGCGTGATATGTATAATGGTTATAAATTTCATCCTGGAGAAGATACGATATCTGTATATAATCCGTTGTCAACATTAATGTTTTTAAGTCGTAATGAATTAGATAACTATTGGATTAATACAGGAACACCTACATTTTTAGTGAATAAAATTAATAAGTTAAATGCTGATATAAACTTTTCTACTAAACCTATTGAAGTTGTAAAATCTAAATTAATAGAACACAATGAGGATAATTTAACTATAGAAGGCGCTATGTTTCAAGCAGGCTATCTAACTATCAAGGGATATAAAAATAAAATAGAAAAAGAAAGATTCATTAGACCTAATGAGCCAATATTATTAAAATTTCCTAATGATGAAGTTGAAGATTCTTTTTATGATTTCTTAGTATTAGAATTTAAGAAAAAATCTAAATCAGAAGGTGAAAAAATTAAAGATAAAATAATTACAAAACTGAATGATATAGATATAGAAGGTTTCGTTAAAGTTATTAGATCATGTATATCAAGTATACCCTCTAATTTATCCAATCCAAAGCATAATAGAAATGAAGCCTACTACCATACAGCTTTACACTGTTTCTTAGAAGGAGCAGCACTCAATCCACTTAGTGAACATGCTACTAGTGGAGGTAGGATAGATATTGTTATTGACTCATTAATTGATGTTACCTATATATTTGAATTAAAACATGACCAAAGTTCTAATACTGCTTTAGGTCAGATAGAAGGTAATGATTATAGAGAAAAGTTTCTTTATAAAGACAAAAATATAGTCCTTATAGGACTTAATTTTTCTAGTAAAATTCGTAATGTTAAACAAAAATTTGATTTTTCCATCTACGATGAAGAAGGCAAGCAAACTACTAAAGATACTATTCTTGGTAACCGTCAGAATGTACGTGGTAGGGAAGTTAACAGACAACGAGGATAACAAACCTTAGAGGCTTTTGAAGAGATTGGGTAAATATACTAGAGGCTTTTCAAAAGCCTCTAATGGGAAGCAAAATTAGCAAAAATTTTGTCTAGTTTTTTCAGTCCAGTATACTTTTATCTACTTGTAAATCGGGAACATTATCTGCTTTGGAAGCAAAAGATAACTGCGAAGATGTATAAATAAAAAAACATCCAGCAAAAAGACCGAAAATATAACGTTTAAGAAACATAGTTTTACGCTATAAATCTTTTGGATCTTACAGTAAGATCCAAAAAGGTTACTTAACAATTCTGCTCTCTATTTGTTGCAATAATTGATTATATTGATGTACCATTTTTCCAGATAACGTAAATCGTCTCATAAAAAGAGACAAGTTATGATAGCTATCTTGTGTAAATTCTAATTCAATATGTACTGACGTGGAATGACTGCCTTCAGCAATAGGTTTATAGATTGCTAAAAAAGGAGTAAGCTCTGTTACACGAATAGGTATTTGATTCAGTATAATATGAAGTATAGAAACTTCTTGACGATTGAGTTTGATACTTGTTTTGGGACTAGAAGGCAATTCTGGAACACTAGAAAAACTAGATTCTTTAGGTAAAACAGTTCTTATTTTTTGAAAAAATGCATCTAAAGCAATAGCTTCTTCTCCTATTAAGGTATATCTACCAAAAAATATAAATATATTTTCTATATCTTCTTGTGATAATGAAAGCGTAAAAGTAGCTTCTGGATTACTATTTTCCCTTTTACTTTCTGAGATAACTATCTTGTCTACAGGTTCAAAAATAGCTAAATAAGAAGGTATTTCACTGCTCTCTAATTCAATTTGACGGAATACATTATGAATGGTAATCGCATCAGTATAGGTAAGTCCTACATGCAATTTGACTATACTATTTTCAGAAATATCTGTTTTTTTTAAATCATTTTTTGATTTATTATCAGACAATAGACTGCGAATTTTTCGCAAAATAGCTCCAAGGGGTTTTGCTTCTTTACCAGAAACTTTGTATCTATCAATAAAGAACAGTAAGTCATTGCAGGAAGAAGATGTCCATTTAAACGTTAATTGTTGCTGTTTGGGTTTAATTGTAGTAAGCGCTTGCTCTATAGGGGTGTACAAGGATAAAAAAGAATCAATTTCCTCAGAAGAAACATCTACTTTCCCTAATACTCCATAGAGTAGTTTTGCTTCATCAACGGTAACCTTTACAGAAAGATTAGATGATGCAAATAAACTAAAATTGATGGATAAACTTAGTATAGAAATGGATATTAATCTATATCAGGACTTTCGCATTTTTAATTAAAAGCTGTATATGGATTACGCCATAACTTTTCCTGAAAAATTTTTAAGGGTTCA
>NZ_QWJI01000026.1 GCF_004354815.1 Cardinium endosymbiont of Culicoides punctatus | reverse complement strand
TTTGATTTACTATGTCTTTTTAAGAATAGCGCCCAATCTGTAAATTTATTTATTATACTCTGAAAATCTTCTTTATACAACGGAGTGCTGTTATGCAAAAAGGATATAGCTTGGGTTACATTGCTGACTACATTTTCTAAAATGGTCCCATTTTCCGAAATTACATCTTTGTCTCTTTTTTGCGTTATATCCAATCCATATGCGATTTCTTTAAGTTTTTGTTCTTCTTGAGTTTGTTTTTGGTGTTCCAAATAAGAAATTTTTTTATTTAATAAATAAATTTGATTTTTAGCGTAAAAAATAATCAATAGAACAACTACACCGAATACTAAAACCAATGGCATATTTTTGACACTTATTTGTAAGATTCCTTCTATTTCTAACTGGAAGATAGCATAAGCAAGCATTAAAACGTTAAGTACCATAGCAGGTATGCTTATATAAGAGGGTAATATATATACAGTAAAAGCCAGGTGAACAAAGGCTAAAAATAAGGTAAATATAAGATTTGTACTATGTAGCCAGTGAAAAAAAATGTCCATAGAAAGTGCAAAAAGCAGTCCTATAACCCAATATTTTCCAGATATATAATGGGTGCCGCCCTTGTTTTGATGCATACCATAACAAAAAAAGATGAGGGCCGTTATTAATCTAAGTACATACCAATTTGTAAAATGATCCTTCCCGATTATAGCGAGAGCAAACAGCGTGGTAATTCCAATATAAAAGGCCATTAACAACAGACTTTTATGATCAGGTTGAAGTGCCTTCAACTTATTATGGAGTTTTTCTTCTTCTTGCATCCGCTTTTTTTTTCTTTCCTGTGCCTGTCTTTTTTGTTTAGCTTCATCATCCTCTTTCATCCATCCTGTACCTTCTGGCTGTGGACGTGAATAATGTGCAACCATCATGGCTATGCCATTAGCCAACATACACAAAAAGGAACCATCTATATTTGTTTTTGGTTCAACCCATATTTTCCATGCTATCATAGTCAATGCCCCAGTAACCATGCCTATTACAGCCGTTATAAATGTACCTCGAAAACCAAAAACAGCTAGGATAAAGGGGGCTGTAATCACAGGTACAGAGAAAGCAAATATTAGCTTCATTAGTTCTAGTACAGGACTTTCGCACTTTTAGTTAAAAACACTGTTTATAGACTAGTCTATAAAATAGAGAAATGTTAATATTATTGATTATCAATACTATAAAACATGTCCATGTCTAAAAATGCAAACACAATTATCTGTTTTGCGAAAGTCCTGCTAGTAAATCTGTACAGTAAAATGTTAATACCATAGCAAATAGACCTACAATTAGGGAAGTCAATCGAACAAACCAAAGCCCATTTGAAGTAATTGTTTGTTTCCTCCATATACTACTACAGGACTTTCGCACTTTTAGTTAAAAACACTGTTTATAGACTAGTCTATAAAATAGAGAAATGTTAATATTATTGNATTATTGATTATCAATACTATAAAACATGTCCATGTCTAAAAATGCAAACACAATTATCTGTTTTGCGAAAGTCCTGTACTATTTACAATGTCATAGACAATCAAAACGGAACAACTATTGAGGTTCGAATCCGCTGTAGACATGGTAAGGGAAAGGAGACTGATACAGACCAGCCCCTTGACAAAGGGAACAACATTACCCATTATATATTTCCAAATACCCTGTATCGGAAGATCTGGAACTGCTACGAACACAGCAATGCCCACTAAGACGATGAAAATAATTACAAAGAAACTCAGTATGCCAGAATACATAAACACTCTTTGGGCTTGTATGGGACTAGAAGCCATATAGATTCTTTGTATTGTTGATGGTTGTATATAAGACACTATGCCAGCCAGAATCAATGCAATGAAACTGACTAAACTAGTATTCAAACTAAACACATTTGAAAATTGAAACTTTTCTTGAGTTTTTAAAAAAGCAACAATATTGCCTATAGAGAACTCCGTTTTTTGAAACATAAGCCAAGCTAATACAGGAATAATTATTAAAAAGGTTATAAATTGCAATGCATCTGTATAAGTTACCGCACGAATGCCTCCAAATGAAGAATAAAAAATAAGAATAAGTGTAGCAATAATAGTTATAATTCTAGGATTAACCATATCTGTACACATGCTGATGGCTAATGTTATTACATTAATTTGAATAGCAATAGTAACAATAGCAGTCATAATCGAAGATATTGCAGTGATCACTCTCGGTATTCTACCATAAACACTTCCTATTGTTTCTGCCATAGAAAGGTTTCGCATAAACAAAGACATACGTGATGCCAATGGAATAAAGATCCAGATAGATATGGTGGCAGAAAGTATTGTAAAAAATATCCAATGTAAACCTTGTTTGTGTACTTGCTCTACATTACGAATTAAGCCTCCACCGCCATAAATTGTAGCCAATACCGTAGCTACCAACGTAGCTGTGGAAAAGTTTTTATTACCTACAGCATAGTCTTGAAGGCTGGTCGTTTTTTTACTAAAGTAGAGCCCTGTAGCCAATGTCAATAACAAAAAGGCTATTACCATAAGAAGTGGAAGATTGGATAACATCATAGAAAATCTTGTTTTAAAAAAGTTACATAAATGTTTTAAACTGTTGCCCCAGATACCTTACAAATTAATAGAAGACATTATAGGTAACTTATTTAATAAAATTAAGTTTTTATTAAATAAGTTGTTAATACATAAATTAGTGGCTTAATGTCTAGCTATTTTTATATGGGTAAGTCTTTAACAGACGTTTTGAGCACTTCATCATCCTCTTTCATCCATCCTGTACCTTCTGGCTGTGGACGTGAGTAATGTGCAACCATCATGGCTATGCCATTAGCCAACATACACAAAAAGGAACCATCTATATTTGTCTTAGAAACGATCCATATTTTCCATATTATCATAGTCAATGCCCCGGTAACCATACCTATCAAGGCTGTAGTAGAAGTACCTCGAAAACCAAAAACAGCTAATAGAAAAGGAGCTGTAATGATTGGGATAGAGAGATCAAAAGATAACTTAAGTAATGCTAGTAAATCTTTATAATAAAATGTTACGATCATGGCAGATAGACCTACAATTAGGGAAGTAGCCCTAACAAGTCCAAGTCCATTCCAAGTAGTTATTTGTTTCCCACGTATACTTTCTACAATATCATGGCTAATTAAAACGGAACAGCTATTGAGATTGGAATCAGCTGTAGACATAGCCATAGCAAAAAGACTAATGCAAATCAACCCTTTAAAAAATGGATGCATATTGTTTATGATAAATCCCCAAATATCTTGTATAGATAAATTTGGAGATACTACAAAAACGCCAATACCAACCAAAATTATAAATATTTTTATAAAAATGCTTAACAGACCTGAATACAAAAACACTCTTTTAGCTTGTATAGGACTAGAAGCCATATATACTCTTTGCATTATATCCGGATTTATACAAGAAACTAATGAAGATAAAACCAGCATAATAACACTAATCAAACTAGCATGTCTAGTTAATACTGTATTAAGTTGGAATTTTTCTTGTTCCCCCAAAAAAGTAATCATTTCACCTATTGATTTTTCAGTTTTTTGAAATATCAACCAAGCTAACACAGGAATAATTACTAAAAAGGTTATAAATTGTAATGCATCTGTATAAGTTACTGCACGAATACCTCCAAAAGTAGAATAAAAAATAAGAATAAGTGTGGCAATAATAGTTATTATTCTAGGATCAACCATATCTGTACACATGCCGAGGACTAATTGTATTACATTAATTTGAATGGCAAGACTAGTAATGGCAACAGCAATACCAGATAATGCAGTAATTATTCTAGGCATTCTACCATATATACTTCCTATAGTCTCAGCTATAGATATATTGAGCATAAATGGTGACATACGTGATGCCAAAGGAGAAATAATCAAAACACCAAAATTACTTAGGAATAAATAAACTAACCATAGAAAACCAAGTTCATATACTTGTTGTACATTACGAATTAATCCTCCACCACCATAAATTGTAGCCAATACCGTAGCTACTAACGTAGCTGTCGCAAAATTTTTATTACCTACAGCATATTCTTTAAGGCTGGTCGTTTTTTTACTAAAGTAGAGCCCTGCAGCCAGTGTAAATAACAAAAAAGCTCCTGTCATAAGGAGTGGGAGATTGGATAGTATCATAGGAAATTTTGTTTTAAAAAAGTTACATAAATGTTTTAAACTGTTGCTCCAGATGCCTTATATTTACTACTTAATTAGTAGAAGACATTATAGGTAACTTATTTAATAAAATCAAGTTTTTATTTTAAAATTTATTAATACATAAATTAGTGGCTTAATGTCTAGCTATTTTTATATGGGTAAGTCTTTAACAGACGTTTTGAGCACTTCATCATCCTCTTTCATCCATCCTGTACCTTCGCTGTGGACGTGAATAATGTGCAACCATCATAGCTATGCCATTAGCCAGCATACAAAAAAAGGAACCATCTATATTTGTTTTTGGAGCAACCCATGTGTTCCAAGCTATTATAGTTACTGTTCCGGTAACCATACCTAGTAGAGCAGTAGTAGAAGCACCTCGAAAGCCAAAAACAGCTAAGATAAAAGGGGCTGTGATGACTGGGATAGATAAAGCAAAGGATAATTGCATTAGCTCCAATAAACCTTTACAATAAAATGTTAATACCATGGCAGAGAGACCTACAATTAAAGAAGTAACCCTAACAAGTCCAAGTCCATTCGAAGTAACTATTTGTTTACCACGTATGCTTTCCACAATATCATGGGCAATCAGAACAACGCAAGAATTTAACTCAGAATCAGCAGTAGACATAGTAAGGGAAAGGAGACTGATACAAACGAGTCCCTTAAAAAAGGGGGCAAGATTATTCATTATATATTTCCAAACATCTTCCATAGGGAGATCCGGACCTATCACGAAAATAGCTATTCCCACTAATGTTATAAACATAATTATAAAAAAACTCAATATACTAGAATAGATAAAAGCTCTTTTAGCTTGTATGGGACTAGAAGCCATATAGATTCTTTGTATTGTTGATGGCCTTATTTCAGACACTATGCCAGCCAGAATCAATACAATGATATTGATTAAACTAGTATTCAAACTAAACACATTTGAAAGTTGAAATTTTTCTTGAGTTTTTAAAAAAGCAACAATATCACCTATAGATAACTCAATTTTTTGGAACATAAGCCAAGCTAATACAGGTATAACTGCTAAAAAAGTTATAAATTGTAATGCATCTGTATAAGTTACCGCACGAATACCTCCAAATGTAGAATAAAAAATAAGAACAAGTGTAACAATAATAGTCATTATGCTAGGATCCACCATATCTGTACACATACTAATGGCTAATGATATAACCTTGATTTGAATAGCAACAGAGGCAATAGCAGTAATAATGGAAGATATTGCAGTGATCACTCTTGGTATTCTACCATAAACATTCCCTATTGTTTCTGCCATAGAAAGGTTTCGCATAAACGAAGACATACGTGATGCCAATGGACTAAGGATCCAGATAGATATAGCAGTGGCAAATAGTGCAAAAAATATCCAATATAAACCTTGTTGATGTACTTGCTCTACATTTCGTATTAATCCTCCTCCCCCAAAAGCTGTAGCCAATACCGTAGCTACTAACGTAGCTGTCGCAAAATTTTTATTACCTACAGCATATTCTTTAAGGCTGGTCGTTTTTTTACTAAAGTAGAGCCCTGCAGCCAGTGTAAATAACAAAAAAGCTCCTGTCATAAGGAGTGGGAGATTGGATAGTATCATAGGAAATTTTGTTTTAAAAAAGTTACATAAATGTTTTAAACTGTTGCTCCAGATGCCTTATATTTACTACTTAATTAGTAGAAGACATTATAGGTAACTTATTTAATAAAATCAAGTTTTTATTTTAAAATTTATTAAAATATAAAATATGACAGGCTCTCCGACCCCGATGGTGGACAAATTTCCTCCTGATATAACGTCTGTTTGTCTATTGCCTTCTGCTGGCTCAAAAGCCTCTTTATTCTGAGACGCTTCATTTAATATTCTTACAGCTGTATAACTGTCCAGGACTTTGATAGTAGATCTCTTTGTATTCTAACATTTCTCTAATCGTATCTAATATTTCTTTTTCCTTATCTTGTGGAACCCCTTCTACTAGCTTTTTGACATCATGTTTACCATTTAGTATAGCATGGATAACATATTGTCGCATCTCTGCATGGTCATTAATTTCTGTTCCTTTTACTTTTCGCTGCTTACATATGTCACAATTATGACATATTTGTTCTTTTTCGTCGAAATAATCCAGCAATATAGCCAGTCGGCAACGTCTTTCATTGGTAACATATTCAATAACAGACTCTAGTTGCTGATAGGCTATTTTATTCTTCTGTTCAATTCTATCCACACGAAGAGGTAACTCAGAACAGATATAACGTGGTGTTAAAAAAGTGATTTGTGGATTCAGTTTTTGTGGTAGATATTCTATTACTTTTAATTTATGTAATGCCTTTAACTGTTCACATACTTTTGATTCACTGAACTGGATCAATTGAGCTAATTTTTTTTCAACTATACTACAATATGGTGTAAAAAATGCTCCTCCATATAGCCTCAGCAAGCCTTTAAGCAGCAAATCATAAGTAGGATGCAAAAGTTGGAACTCATATAATGCTTTTCTAGAAAGAGAACAGTAAACCCTAGATGGCTGGTAATAAGCTTCATTAAGTTGTATCAATCCCTCTGACTCTAATACTTTTAATCCATAATAGGCTTCTTTTGTGTATAGCCTCATTTGGTTTTTAAAATCTTCTAGATCAAAATCATACGTTACAAAGGCATGAGAGCCTACAGCTATTTTATAATAATTAACTAAATGTTGATAGATAGCCTTCACTTGACTGATGGTTGGATAACTTTCTCTCCACCTCTGCTTTAAGACAGCAATATCTTGTGCATCATACCAAAGGATAGCATATGCCATATGATTATTTCTACCAGCTCTTCCTGATTCTTGTGCATAGGCTTCTAACGAGGAGGGTAGATCTAGATGCATTACCAGTGAAACATCTGATTTATCTATGCCCATACCGAAAGCTGCTGTAGCAACCATTACCCGGATCTTACCGTTCCCCCACTCCTCTTGTCTAGCTGTTCTACTTGTTACAGTAAGACCAGCATGGTAAGGCAGTGCACTAATACCATGTTTATTTAAAAAAGCAGCAATGGTCTCTGTTCTTTTCCGGGTATTCACATAAACAATAACAGATCCGGTGGAAGTATTTAATGCCTTAAGCAATTGTGCTTCTTTATTATCTGTTTTACGCACCCAGTAAACCAAATTAGGTCGATGAAAAGTTTGCGTAAAACAAACTGGCATTTTAAGTCGTAATTGTTCTTGTATATCTTTCTTTACGGTCTTGGTGGCAGTAGCGGTAAACGTAACAGTATTTGCTTCTGGAATGATTTGCTTAAAATCAGCAATTTCTAAGTACGAAGGTCTGAAGTCATATCCCCATTGTGAAATACAGTGTGCCTCATCTATTACTAATGTAGTAATATTCATGGTAGTAACACGAAATTTAAATAGCTCTGTTTGTAGTCTTTCTGGAGAAACATACAGTAATTTAGCATGGCCATAAATACAATTATCAAGTCTTTGTGCTATTTCTGAAGCAGACATTCCTGAAAAAATTGCTTCTGCATAAATACCTCTTTTCTTGAGTTGTGTTACTTGGTCTTTCATCAGGGCAATAAGGGGCGTAACTACAAGGGTTAAACCTTTTTTATAAAGTGCTGGTAATTGAAAACAGAGTGATTTTCCACTTCCAGTAGGTAAAAAAACCATCACATCATTTTTTTCTAAAATGCTGCTAATTATGTTCTTCTGGAGTGGACGAAATGAAGTATATCCCCAATATTTTTGTAGTAAATCATAAATTTGTTCCATAACTTATCGTTAAACAATAAATCATTTGCTACGCTAGGTTGCACATGAGGAAATTCCTGCCCTGAACAACACATATGTAATACCATATGCTACAAAAGTAGGTTAAAGCAATTTGAAAAGTCAAAACCAAATTTAATGTAAACGATCTCTTGCTATTTAGTCATTTGATAATATCAGTTTACAGTATCTTTTTAGTAAGTCTACATCTGCTGTTTCTTTTAAATGAACTTCCCCCAATATGGTTTTTAACTTATCAAGTCCATGAGGTAACGTTTCTTTTAATTCTTTATAACTTACACAGTAAGGACTGATTGCCAGTCGTTCAGCAATTTTTAAACTTTCCTCAATAGCTTTTTTATTTTCTGAATATTGAAACTCTTTGGAATGTTTGATAAGGTTGGCCTTTTCTTTTTGTATAATATTTTTCCATAGTTTAGTGCCAGATAGATTACCATCTTTTTCCCAACCTGCTAAATTGGCATGCAGCTGCTTGATTGTAACATGAAAATTATTTATTACATGATCATCGTCATCATAATGTACAAATTGAAAAAATGATTGATAAGCTAATAAAGACTCGGTAAGTTTCTGGTTGATTATGTTCTGCGCAAATGTTCTTAATGCCTCTGCTGCTTTGGGATCATCCGTAGGTAATTTTTTATTGATGGCTACAACTTCTTCTTCATGCTCCTCTGTAGGGTTTTTTATGAGTTTACCAAAAGCATCGAAAAGGTTTTTTAAACTAGGAAACAATTGTTCTAATCCCTTTAGATCATTTTCCCTATAACTACTCCAAAGGTCATATGGCTTTGGTTCTGTACCACTGGTAAGCCATTTAGTTCCTTTTTCTTTTAATTTTTTTCTAAAACCAGTAATCACTTCCGGTGAGTTTATAAGAACTATCTGCTGCAATTCTTCAGGTGTATATTCAGGAAGCTTATGGGTATTTTGGGTATAGAAATCTCGTTCTTCCTCAGCAATATGTTTGTTATTACAACTATTACAAAAAATAATTGTCGAACATACTGAAAGAAAACTATTTAAAAGATATTTTTTTAAATCCATATGTAAAATTAAAATAATAAAGATAGACATCCCTTAATCTTAGAGAACACACAGCCCTTTATGATCCTACAAACAGATTCTGAATGTCCTTCACCTTGTGCAAGATAAGTTTTTCCTCTTTTCTTTCCTATTTTATGGATTCACTTTTTAACACAAAGAAGCAACTTGTTATTCATTTTAGTCAAAGGCGTGTTTTTGTATATCTTAGTCTTTTATCGTACCTTTATGGTCATCCATGCATTATATTGGTTTATAGTTTATTTTCAGTCATACCTATGAGTTATTTAAAGAGATTATTTTACTTTTTGCATTGTTTTATATTCATTATCACAAATGATATACATGCTAAAAAAAATGAGACGTTGAATCCTACTTCCTTTCATAAAGGAGAAGGGTTAGCATATCAAGTATATTATAGTTTTATTCATGCTGGAACAGTTACTATGGATGTAGATGAGCATGTACATAATGTTCATGGTCATAACTGCTATAAGGTAGCAGTAAAAGGGACTTCTAGCAATGGATTAGGTGTTTTAGGTATTAAAATAGAGAATATATGGGAAAGCTATTTAGATATTAATCTATTATGCCCACATAGATTTACTTCTCACATTCAAGAAAATAATTATACAAGGAAAGAACAGATTGACTTTGACTATGAAAAACAACAGGCAAAAATAGAAATTACTGAAAGCACACATAATATGGATCACGAAGTATCCTATCATCCCATTCCCAGTAAAGATCAAATCAAAGATTTAGTAAGTGGTTACTATTCGTTGCGAAATATCGATACTACGAAATTAAAACCAGGTGATAAGATTCATGTAAGTGTCTTACATGACCAGCATGTCTATGATGACGTAGAAATTATTTTTCTTGGCAAGAGAATGATTACTACTAAGCTTGGCCAAATAATGACCTTAGTTTTTGCTCCCCTTATACCTACTATTGATGGAAGTATTTTTTCAGGGGAACGTCCTGTAGAAGCATACATTTCCGATGATGCTAACAAAATTCCTATAAAATTAAAAGCCAACTTAGTAGTAGGTACAGTAGATATAGAACTTTCTGATTATAAAGGACTAAAAGAGGAACTTCTTTTTCAAAAATCTTAATATCCATTTTGCCTATGCCTATTTTTGATGATTATTATACTTTTAGTGCGTTACGTTCATTAATTGCATCACATACAATTACCGTTTCGGAAGTAGTTACCCAGTTATTGAAACGTATTCAAGAACAACAAGATCTAAATGCTTTTGTAAATGTTTATGATAATCAAATCACAGAAAATGCTGTTGTGATGGATCAAAAAATTAGAGCAAAAAAAGCAAAAGCATTAGCAGGTATGGTTATTGGTCTAAAAGACATGATTTGCTACAAAGATCATCCTTTACATGCGGGTAGTAAAATTTTAACCAATTATATTTCGCCATTTCATGCTACTGTTACAGAACGATTATTGGCAGCAGATGCATTGATTATTGGTCATCAAAATTGTGATGAATTTGGGATGGGATCTTCTTCCGAAAATGCCCATTTTGGCACAGTACTTAATCCTCTAGACAAGACTAGAGTGGCTGGTGGCTCTTCAGGAGGCTCTGCAGCGGCGGTGAAAGCCAAGATGTGCCATGTTTCTATTGGTACCGATACAGGTGGATCTGTCAGACAACCAGCTTCATTTTGTGGCCTTGTAGGACTTAAACCTTCTTATGGAAGGATTTCTAGGCATGGACTAGTTGCCTATGCCTCTTCTTTTGATACGGCTGGAATACTAGCTCATACGGTAGAAGATTGTGCACGCGTCTTAGGAATCATAGCTGGTCCTGATGAATGGGATGATACCACATATCCAAAACAGGTACCTGATTACCTAAATGAACTAAATAAATCAGGACGCTATAGAATAGCTTATTTAGAAGAAACATTGAGCAATGATGGGTTACAATCAGAAATAAAAGAACAAACTATAAAAGCCCTAAATTTACTCAAAAAAGAAGGACACCAAATAGATAGTATTCATTTCCGTTTACTTAAATATGCATTGCCTACTTATTATATTCTTGTAAATGCTGAAGCCAGTACCAATCTTGCCCGTTTTGATGGAATGCGTTATGGATTCAGAAGTAGTAATGCGACAACTTTAGAAGAAGTATACACCAAAACAAGAACGGAAGGCTTCTCTAAAGAGGTAAAAAAAAGAATTATGTTAGGAACTTTTGTACTTAGTGCATCTCAATGTGCGAAACATTACATAAAGGCATCCAAAGTGCGAAACTTAATAAAACAAGAAATGCAAAAAATATTAAGCAATCATGATTTTATTATATTGCCTACCACTACTGCTACTGCCTTTCGGGTGAATAGCTTTGCCAATAATCCATTAGCCATGTATTGGAGCGATCTTTACACGGTATTAGCATCAGTAGCTGGTTTGCCTGCTATATCTTTGCCAAATGGAGTAGATAATAAAAATTTACCTATTGGGATTCAGGTTATTGGTAATTCTTTTGAAGAAGAAAAGCTACTGGCTTTCTCACACCATTTTGAAAACATTATGGCATGCCAGTAAAGTACAATTGTATAAAATATCAGGTGGTGGTACAAATATATGATGGGATAAAAGACTGACATTGAGGATTTTCCACTATATTTGATAAAAAACGGCTAATTTT
>NZ_QWJI01000025.1 GCF_004354815.1 Cardinium endosymbiont of Culicoides punctatus | reverse complement strand
CAATGAATGTATATCTTAGGTATCTAAAAAACGCGGCCTAATAGACTGAAAATAATGGGAAGCAAAATTAACAAAAAATTTGTCTAGTTTTTTCAGTCCACTATAACATACCTACCATAGCGTAAGCATATATCCCTTTTTGACTTAATAAAAGTATATTTTTGTGCATAATAATTCAATAAAAATGTAAAATATAATTGGTTGATAGTGGACTTAAATTCCAAAGACTAGAAGTATAGATAAAAACTTTTAAATATAAATATATTTAATATATTAAGTAATGCTTTTTGTTTATTATTAATTAATGAACCCTATATTAGCCTTCTAGTTTAACCAATGCTAAGTTAAAACAAATAACCAAAAAATCCAAAACATTAGGGGTATAATCTACTTGTGTCCAACATGTATCCGACATTCCGCACTAAAAAAGTTTTTTTAAATAAATAATTATGTAATTTTAAGTTTTAAGTTTAAGTGAGTAGAGCGACAGCCTCCTTACGTTGGCTGGCCGCCCCCTCGTTAGAGCCCATCGTGCCCTATTAAGGCAATGGAGTGAGTAGAGCGACAGCCTCCTTTCGTTGGCTGCCACCCCCTCGTTAGAACCCATCGTGCCTTATTAAGGCAATGGGCTCAAGATAATATTCATTCACATGGTATTTGAAAATAGCCATGTTATCTTTATAAAGAGAGGTGTCCACGTTGCTTGAAAATTCTGATGTTTCCATTGTGGGTGGTGGTACAAATATATGATGAAATAAACATTTGATATTCAGTGAATTTTATTTCATTTGATAAAAATGGATTAATTTTTTTCAAGTAAATAGATTACAGTAAAGATGTTCTGAATGACTAATTAACGTAGATATAGTAAATAATGGCTTTAACAAAGACAAAAAACAGAACTATTTATGTAAAAAAAATCAATATAATACTCATTTACAGAATAAAAATACAATAACTGGCTTGAGCAACTTAGTATCATATATTTAAACCACCACCGCTTTGTGTTCTTGACACACTAAACTACCACTGTAATTTTTTGCAAAACAAAGTTAATGTTTTTAACTCTTAATGACTTAAGTTATTTCTGATTATATGTAAACTTTCTTGATACTGCTTTACATCTACTCCAAATTCATGCAAAAAATTTAATCCCTCGTCACTATCTATATTTTTATAGGAAGCATAAGAGTCCTTATAAATAACTTTTTTTATCCCTGTGCTATATATCATTCTAGAACAAGGCAAACATGGAGAAAGGGTAACATAAAGGGAAGCATCTTGTACACTTACTTGATTTATTAAAGCATAAAGAATGGCATTTTGTTCTGCATGAATAGCTAGGGAGCAACTACCTTTGAGATTTCTAGCACAACCAGTTTTAGGCCATACTTCATCGCAATTATATGTACCTGCCGGAGGGCCGTTATATCCTATAGAAATGACGCGTGTATCCTTTGTTAATACAGCACCTACTTGCTTTTTAACACAATGTGAACGTTGGCCTAACTGAATGGCCAATGACATAAAAATATCATCAAATTCAGGTTTCTTTTTCATAAATTTTTACTATGCCACCCATTGGTATTGAAAAAATCTACCAACATTAATGTAAACAAAAGCTGTAGAAAGGGCTACTTTAATACATCACGATACCAAAAAATTGTACCATACGCAATCTATACTACAAATCGTTTAACTTTTTAGTATTTCACTTTACAAACTCTTGTACTAAAGCAAAAATACGAAGAAAAGAGGAACAGTATGATATACAAAAACAAAAAACTTTAACATTTATCTGAAAGTTATTTTTAATTTCATACGGAATTATTACACAATCTTGAAAACAGTTTAATGCTTTTTAAAAAAAATCTATATATATTTACAGTAAATACTGCTTAATTATTCCCTGTATGCAAGGAAATGTTGTTAAAAGCAACAAACAAAGTATTCGTCTGTGGTGTCTTTTTTTTTGTTTTTGATTTATTAAAATATTAATAATGTCCCATATTGGAAAAATCATTCAAGTTATAGGTCCGGTAGTGGATGTACGTTTTGATGAAGAGACTGCATTACCCAATATATTAAATGCACTACATACTACAACCCCTTCAGGAAAGAAAATTACACTTGAATGCCAGCAACATCTTGGAGAACACTGTATCCGAGCAATTGTTATGGAAAGTACAGAAGGGCTTGCTCGAGGGTTAGAAGTAGTAGACTCAGGAGTTCCTATTCAAGTACCTGTAGGCGATGTAGTACGGGGACGTCTTTTCAATGTAGTAGGCGATGCTATAGATGGAATAGAACAGCCTAAAAGCGACAAAAAACTTCCCATTCATAGACCTGCCCCAGCTTTTGATCAGCTTACTTCTACAACAGAGATCCTCTACACTGGTATTAAGGTAATTGATTTACTTGCTCCTTATGTTAAGGGTGGTAAGATTGGATTATTTGGCGGAGCAGGTGTTGGTAAAACAGTTTTAATTATGGAACTGATTGACAATATTGCCAAATCTTATAATGGCCTTTCCGTCTTTGCTGGTGTAGGAGAAAGAACACGTGAGGGTAATGATCTTTTACGAGAAATGATCGAGGCTGGTGTTATTAATTATGGAGAAAAATTTATGCATTCTATGCACCAAGGGGATTGGGATCTTAGTAGTGTAGATTATGAAGCATTAAAAACGTCTCAGGCCACGCTTGTATTTGGTCAGATGAATGAATCTCCTGGAGCAAGGGCAAGAGTTGCACTTACAGGACTTTCGATTGCGGAACATTTTCGTGATAGTGGAGAAGATGAAGCAGGAAAAGATATACTCTTTTTTATCGATAATATTTTTCGTTTTACGCAAGCTGGTGCAGAAATTTCTGCCTTACTAGGCAGAATGCCCTCTGCTGTAGGTTACCAACCCACTCTGGCTACAGAAATGGGTGCCATGCAAGAAAGGATTACTTCTGTAAAAAATGGTTCTATTACCTCTGTTCAAGCAGTATATGTGCCAGCAGATGACTTAACAGATCCTGCTCCTGCTACTACATTCACTCACTTAGACACTACAACAGTACTTTCTAGAAAAATAGCAGCACTTGGCATTTATCCTGCAGTAGATCCTTTAGATTCATCTTCTAGGGCACTCAATCCAGAACTATTGGGCCATGAACATTATGAAACAGCTCAAAAGGTAAAAAAAATGCTTCAACGCTACAAGGAACTTCAGGATATTATAGCCATTTTAGGTATGGATGAGCTATCTGAAGAAGATACACTAACTGTTTACCGTGCAAGAAAAGTACAACGATTCTTATCTCAACCGTTTAACGTTGCAGAAAGATTTACAGGGATTAAAGGACAACACGTTTCTATAGGGGATACCATAAAGGGATTTAAGATGATCATTGATGGAGAAGTAGACCATCTTCCTGAAATGGCATTCAATTTAGTCGGTAATATCGAACAGGCAATTAACAAAGGAGAAAAGCTACTTTCTGAAAAGAATTAAAGTTTGGCAATAACCTAGCCAAAATAACCTCAAGATCTTTGGTAACTTTTAAAAGAATCTTGGCCACAGCCATAGGATGGGTATATAATAAGGTTCTCCAGACTTACGTCTTGTTAGCCCATGTGCCTTTTTAATAAAGGAAATAAATTTGATTTCTTGTCGTTGTAGTATCAACTGGGCTATTTGCGCTTACACACCAACCATCAATAAACTTGTGATTCGAAAAAATAAATTGGTTTATGCTTATTAACATGCGATAAAAAAATAGAAATTAACTTTGGAAGTATTTTATATACTCCTTTTTGAATGGCAGAAATTTCATGAAATGAAAATCTAATGTGTTATTCTTTGTTAATAAGTTTACTTAAGTCTTTTGTTACAACGTTAAAAATCATATTAAGCTCTTGATAAGATGTTAAATCGTCTTCCCAATGACACTCTAAACAACCTAAAAAATCTGCTACAACCACGATTAGTCCAGTTTCTTCAAAAAATTCTCGAACAAGACATTGGTGAAGATTTTCACCAATTTCTAACGTTCCTCCTGGCAAGAAATAAAATAGCCCTTTTGTATGTTCGCATAGAAGAATCTTCCCATCTGATTCCAATATGCCCCTTACTTTAACAATTTGTTTTCTATTCATTGAAAAAATCTAAAAATTTTGTAGCAAAATGTCAGGTACAAATAACCATATCCACAAAATTAAGCATTATTGCCTATTCTGCGAAAATCCTGACTACCATTCCTTAATAAGAAAATATACTAAAGTAAAGAAAATAATGCTTGTCATAAAACTTTGGGATAGTTTACCAGTTTTATACATCATACAAGCAGCCAAAGCGATTGTCAAAATAGTAATAATTATAATAGATTCAGAAATAGCATATATGCAAATAATAGTCACCACTTTTTAACAAAGGCTTAGTACGATACTATGCCCTCTTTTAAGCAAAAGTGTATGAAAAACACGTAAAAACAGTAATATAGCCGACATTTCGACAAAATTTTTAGATTTTTTCTTCTTGGTTGGATCAATGTCAATTGATAGCATTAAAACTATTAAATACTATTTCAAAATCAGCTATATTCTATATATTTTTAATCCCGAACTCACGTTTTATTAGATACTTTTTTGAATAAAAAGTGATAAAAAACTTGCATTCTATCTATATATTTTTTATGTTTCCTGCACATAACTTATATGTATTTCTGTCCTACAGGTAGAACATTTGAATTTTTATACCAAACTGGTGCCATAGAACCTACTACAATATCATGTTAAAATCATTTAAATCATCTTACTTTATAAGCTTTATCCTTATTTATATTGTAAGTTTTGGTGAAGAATTTGCTTCTGTTACCTATGCATTTGCTTTAGTAAAAGGAGAGCGTATGTCTGATATTTCTATGATTATGATGGCCTATCTCATTGGAGGCATGCTATCAACACCATGTTCTATATATCTTTTAGATAGGGTTTCATTATTCACACTCTTATGTGCGATTTTTTTGTTATCTGGTATCACTATTATTGTAACCAGTTATTTTATACATTCTTATGTTACTTATATCGTATCATTACTTTTAGGATTATTTGCTGCTTTATTTTGGTCTACATTAGCCATCATTGTGGCAAATATTTTTGAAAAAAATCAGTTACAGTGGGTGAATAAAGTTACGCATTCTATAAGGAATATAGGTTATGTAGCAAGTCCATCATTGGCTGGTTTTGTGAATAATTATTTTGACCCTAAACCAGTTTTGTGTATGACAGGGGGGATATTTTTACTAGGTATACCGATGCTTTATGCACTTTTACCCAGTTATAAGGATGTTTTAAGCGCTACTTCCAAACAGAAAGAAAAAACGGGAGAAGGTAGTTACTTTGTGCATAACCTGGTTGTCTATACGCGCAATTTTTTGCAATTACCTAAAATGAATAAAATAATCTATCCACTTTTTGTAACTATATCTGCTACATCGACATGTAATGTAGCCCTACTTTATTTAGTGGTGAATATACTCCATAGAAGTAAGGCTTTTTATGGATCACTAGGAAGTTTAACCAGTTTAGGTTTAGTTATTGGCCCATTTTTATTTACTTCCTTATTCACAAAAAAAGGCGAACCCTTTGGGGTATGTATAGCAGCATCTGTAATGGGGATTTGTGTATTAGCAAATAGTATATTACATTCTACCTTTTGCTTGAGTGTAATTGCATTAATCTTTGGTATTGCAAATGGCTTGCAAAATACCTTAATGTGGACTTATTTGATGAAAGTAATGCCAGAAAATCAGAGAAATAAAATTATTCCAATCTATATATTCGTACTACAACTAGCTGTTGTTATTGGTTTGTTCGTTAGTGGATGGATACATGTTCAATACACACAAATATTTTTATTATTGAGCGGAACCATTTCAACGCTAGTTGGTGTGTATGGTGCTATTGTAAATTTTTCTTATTCAGGTTCTTTAACTATACATATTGATAAACAAATAAAAAATAGTAATTAAGTTTCGAACTTTTTTGTTTTATCCTGATTTTTCCTTGCCTTCTCTAAAAGTTCTTTGATTTTTTTGTGTTTTTGAGAACCCAATTTTGACAAAAATGCACCCCATTTTGTTAGTGTAGTACCTTCTGGATTGGCTCCGTGATTTAATAACAACGCTACGATTTCTACATGACCATTATGCACTGCTTCTGCAAGTGGGGTGCGTCCGTGACGGTTTTTTGGTTCCAGATCTATAGCTGGATGCTCTAATAATATTTCTACCATGTCTGTAAGACCCCACTCAACTGCTAGACCAAGTGAAGCATCTTTTTCAAAAGTACCATCTTTTTTATTGACATCAGTTCTCTTATCTCTTAATAGTAAACGTACTACATTTAGTTGATTACTGTCACGTCTAAATTCATAACCAATTATACCATTCTGTAATGGTAATAACCCTGTTCTTGCAAGTAGATTTACATCTATATCTTTGTGCGCTAAAAGGATCTTAAGAATAGGTATATAACCATTTCTAATGGCCATATGGAGTGCACCACCAGTAAATGAATTAGGCTGTAATCCATGATCTAAGTTGTTGATATTTGCTTTATATTTCAGCAATAACTTTACCACATCTACATCACATACTTTAGTTGCTATGCTTAGAGGATAGTTATCCATAAGATTAAAGGCAACACGTTTGCGCGGCAAGTTAGGATTCGCACCTTTCTCTAGTAAAAATGCAATAACTTCTAGGTATTTATTTTTATCATTTTCTTTAGCCTTATTTCTACAGAAAATAGCGAAATATAAAATAGATTCTTGTACATAATAGACCGAATCATTTACATCTTGCCATAGCTTTATTTCTGTATTTGCAATGCTTTTTTTATCATCTTTACTATGATAACGATCAAAAATTTCTTTTACTTGCCGTATATCTCCTTTTTTAATGGCTTTAATTCCCTTTTTAGAAAGAGATACGATCTGTTTTTTGCCTACTTGATTATAAGTGGATGTGCTTTTAACACTTCTATTGTGTGCAATGCTTGTACACCTACTTATACCAGTAGTAACCCATACCATGGCTGTAAAGGTGATTATTTTGCAATTATGTTTCATAAATAAAATGTGTTAAATATTCTGAATATAGACCTATTGCATAAGTACTAGGTCCACTTCAGTGGGCTAAAATTCACTCAAAACCCATCTATTATGTACAAATAACTGTGTTTTTATTCTATGTGCTTACGAAACAGGTCTTTAAGATGATTCATTTTAATAACTAGTCTGAATTGGACACAATCTGAGCAGTTGTCCATGAAGAAGTTACTATAGAAAATGAAGTGACCAAAAAGTGCGCACCTACCATCCCTATTCGGTATGGTTGCTCGTTATTAGATTTAGAATCAGTACAACAACATTTTTTTAATTTCGTCGAAAAAGCTGAAATTTGATCAGCCGTTGCACACCAAGTAGAAACTATTTTAGGATGATAATTAGATGTATCAGGAGAAACACTAGTAATAATAATGGCAGCAGTTGTATTGAAAAAAGCAGTCCACATACTGTTAGTCATAGCTTTCTTCTTGTGACGTAATATATGTATTCCAACTGTCATTAAACTTATACCTGCATTAGACCATGTGGTTAATAAATCTGCACGCTGAAAACCCTGTTGCAACTCAAGATATAAGGCAACAGACATTAAAATAACGTAAGTACCAGCCTTGACCAAATTTAAGTGCGTTCCATGATCTCCTCTAAAACCACGATAACCAAGACTATCTTTTTTTCTTATTTTAATAAAAAAAGATTTCAACCCAGCACCCAAGACATTTATAGCAACACCCTTCGCAAATGCTATACTAGCAACAGGTAATTTCTGTTCTACAGAGTTTTCTATAGGTATTCCTATAGGATCATCATCTTTAGCAGAAATGGATTTAATCTTCTGATAATCAATAGTACCATTAATCATCACCTGCTTTATTTCATCCATTTCCGGTAAATAAATCTCGACATTATTAGAATTTAGGTCTTCCAATGAACTGTCATTACGTATAGTTACCAATACAGGAAAAAGTACTTGATTTAAATCAATACCCGTAGGCACTAGTGCTGTATCATTGGATGGTACAGATTACTGCCTGGCTGAGCGGTGCTGAAAGTGCAGATCCTGCTATAAACGCTTTATTTAATCCGATATGTTGCGTAGCTTGCTTCCTGCTACAAGCGCCTAAAACGTAAAATAGTGTAATCCACAAAATGGATATATGCACATGATGTGTTATTTTGTTAATATATTTCATTGTCATTAAAAATTTACATAAAAAAACAACTTAATAACCTTCTGAGAAGGTCTATACCTATAGGGCAAAGTATGTCTAAAAAAACAATCTAGCCTATTTCCACCTGAATCCTTGTATATAAAAAATTTGTATGTGTTGCACATCCTTTGCTCCAATCCTTGTGCAAAATTATGACACCACTACGCTTAAATGGATATATACAAAAGAGGCCCTGTGCAGGAACGCATAGCATTTACGCTGCATGTGATTGATAGATCACCAGCAACGGGAATAACTCTGGATCCTTACTAATAAGGTAATTAACTTACATCAAATATGCAATAGAGCGTTGCATATTTGCATATAATAGTTGGTTTTTGGCTGTGCTTAGGGGGAAGCCCTGGGTGACTCGACATGATGTTGTTATATGGAAATATCATAGAATAACTCGGAGAATTTTCTTGTTTATATAATCAAAAAGGAAAATAAAAAACTAAAAATTTTGTGCGAAATATCAGGTAACGTAAAAAGGATAAAGGATTGTAAGCTTTATTCTCTTTGTCTAGTAACTTCCCGACCACATACATGTTGACGACTACTAATAATAGCATCTTTAGTAGTTTGATTGCCTTCTTCATCGTAGATAGCAAAATCAAATTGTTGTTCAACATTACGCATTGTACTAGAAAAATTAAGTCCTATAAGGACTATATTTTTTTCTTTATAAAGAAACTTCTCTCTATAATCATTGCCTTCTATCTGGCCTAAAGCAGTATGAGCATTTTGATCATGTTTTAATTCAAGTATATAGGTAACATCACTTAATGAATCAATAACAATATCTATTCTACCTCCACTAGTAGCATGTTCACTAAGTGGATTTTAGGAAATTTTAATAATATTGGATCATCCATTTGTCTAAGTTTTCCTTCATCCAATGCGTTTTCATACTTATCAATGGTTAAATATCCCCCTTGAAACATGGCGCCATTCGCCGTTAAATCATCTTCATCGGGTTCTGTTAATGCATACCTAGTAACAGAAATAGGCTTACTAAAATCTTTAATATTTGATTTACTAACTTTTTTAACTAGAAAAGTAAGTGTTCCTGTATTAATCCAATAGTTATTTAGTTCACCGCGTTGCAAGAACATTAGGGTGGATAGTGGATTATATACAGATATCGTATCATCTTCAGGATGAAACTTATAACCATTATACATAGAACGCATTTCTCCAACTAGTACATCGCTACTTATATTTCTTTTTTCTGCTAACTGACTTATTCGTTTATAATAGACAGAATCTTTATTTAAAAGATCTTCTTCTGTATAACCAGCTACAGTCGTATAATCTGGACTAAGTGTAATATCATTTAAGTTATTAGGACCTGAATAAGTATCTCTAAAACAGTAAGAACTAACACCAGTGACAAATTCTAACTTAATTTTATTGTCACCAGAAAGGCTTTTAATAACGGTCAAAAATTCTCGTACAATCAAACGATTTTTTTCTTTTATTTCTGGATCTAATTGGTTAATAAAAGGGGCATCATATTCATCTACCAGTACAACTACTTTAGGTTCGTAACTTTCATCCGTCTTTTTAAGTTCTGTAAATTTTGAAATTAATTTGTTAATCAAATCTTTTAAATAAGTGTTAGGAAGAGTCTTTTTATTAGGCTTTTCCATTTCTATTTCGTATGAATTAGAAATAGTATATAATTCATTTAGAATAGATTCTTTTAATACTTCTGAGTTGTTTTTATCCATCTTAGAAAAATCCATCCTAATGACAGAATATTTCTTCCAATCATAACCAGAATTATAGATATAGCAATCTTGAAATAGCTCTTTATTTCCTTTAGCTATTTCTTCCAATGTGCTAACAAATAAAGACTTCCCAAATCTACGGGGACGGGATAGAAACACAGTAGCTTCTTCTTTAAATAACGTCTCAGCATGTTTTGTTTTATCTACATAATAACCTGAAAGAATTACAGCTTCAATGCTAGATTTACCAATAGGTAAAACGCCTGTGTAGGCTAATTTCTGCCTTTTACTATCAGAACCTATTAATACATCGGTGGTGGTACAAATATATGATGGGATAAAAGACTGACATTGAGGATTTTCCACTATATTTGATAAAAAACGGCTAATTTT
>NZ_QWJI01000024.1 GCF_004354815.1 Cardinium endosymbiont of Culicoides punctatus | reverse complement strand
AGTTGCGTAGTAACTTTCATCGTTGAGTACAATAATTTGAAGTTAGTAACTATAACTACAAAAATATCAATTATTCACTAAAAATATCAATTATTCACTACTTTGCGAAAGTCCTGTTATTTACACAATCTCTTCAGAAGCCCCTGCAATTTTCGGTGGTGGTACAAATATATGATACTAAATTACTCAAACTAGATTTTATATTTTTGTTTTGATAATGAATATTTTATTGATTTTTTTGCATAAATAATTCTATTTTTTGTCTTTGTTAAAGCCATTATTTACTATATCTATGTTAGTGAGGTATTCAGAATAGCTTTCTGTAATGTGTTTGCTTAAAAAAAATTAACCACTTCTTATTAAACGACATAAAATACACTCAAGATCAAATACTTATTCCATCATATATTTGTACCACCACCCAATTTTCTAACATATCAATAATTTCTTTATCCTTTGTTTCTTGTGCAAACTGCATATAACTTAAACCAGAAGCATTTTTTATGGACAAGTCTATATCAGGAATAAATAATAATTGACGAATTGCATCTACATACTTCAGTTGTATGGCTAAATGCAGCGGAGTATTGCCATCGTTATTTTTTATGTTTATAGCATTCTTTTTTTTCTTTAGTCGCATTAATAATGTGTTAATGATGCTTGTATGCCCTCCTCTTATGGCTAAATGTATCGCAGTATTGCCATCATTATTTTGTTTTTCTATATCAACTTTAGATAATAATAGTTCATATATTATTTCTTTAAAGAGCTCATTACTAATTGTTCCTTCACAACCATTTTCTATTACCGAATGAAGGGCAGTATTGCCATTGATATCTTGTAAATTTGTATCCGTTTTTCTTTTCAGCAACAGTTTGACTGCTTCCAAGGAACCATGATGCGCTGCCAAATGCAGTGGCGTATTTCCATCATTATTTTGCATATTCACATTATCATTATTATCCTCTAATAGCTTTAATAATGTGTTTATGGTGTCTGTATAACCTTCTATTATGGCCAAATGTAGTGGCGTATTTCCATCATTATTTTGCATATTTACATTACCGTTATTATCCCCTAATAGCTTTAATAATGTGTTTATGGTGTCTGTATAACCTTCTATTATGGCCAAATGTAGTGGCGTATTGTCATCGTTATTTTGTATATTCACATTGCTGTTATTATCCTCTAATAGCTTTAATAATGTGTTTACAGTATCTGTATGACCTTTTATTATTCCCAAATGCAGTGGCGTATTTCCATCGATATCTTGTAAATTTGCATTAATTCTCTTATTTTCCATCAATGGCTTGAGTGCTTCTAAAAAATTTATATCCATTGCTACATGCAGCGCAGAGCGACCATAGCTATCTACTTTATTTGCTTTATTACCAATAAATTTCAATATTAATTTAATTAAAATTAGTTTTCTTTTTCTAACTGCAATATGAAGCCAAGTTTCATGATTTTTAGTATTGGTTTGTTCACAACTTGAATTTGGCGTATCTATTCCTTCACATATGCACTTTGTTTGTGTGCTACAACTACTGTGCAGTACAGGTAATAATCTGATCATAATAGTTATTACTACAATGCTAAAACTTTTTCTATTTAAGTTCAATAAGTAATTATTATTAGTCATAAAATGTTAAATTTTAATTTTTAATGTAAGCCATAAAATTACATAAGTATGCCTAATTAAAACAAAAAATTACACCTAGTTAGTCAGTTTTGAAGTATGGTATAATGGATTTTTTGCAAAAAAGCAGGATTTTATATGATCTAAAATAGACTTTTCTCGAAACAGACTTTTTAGTTCTATATTTGTTGATAGGAGTTGGAATAAAACTAAGTAAAAGGGTTGAAGTAGGTCGAATTTAATGCTTCCCTTTTTAATAAAGTGGTCCCGGAAGGACTCGAACCTTCAACCTACTGCTTAGAAGGCAGTTGCTCTATCCATTGAGCTACGGAACCAAATAGACATTGCTATAATTTTTACCTTCTTAAATACATTTTAATGGAAGGAGGATATTTTTCTAAAAAGATTCTATTTTTAGATCATTCATCTACGCCATTGCAGGACACATATTTCATTGACATATATTCCCACTTTAGCGCATTATAGCTGTCGGGGCGGCAGGATTCGAACCTGCGACCTTCTGCTCCCAAAGCAGACGCGATAACCGAGCTACGCTACGCCCCGCATACATTCAGAATCCGAGCGGATAGGGGGGGATTCGAACCCCCGGTACAGAGTAATCCATACGGCAGTTTAGCAAACTGCTGGTTTCAGCCACTCACCCACCCATCCTAAACCATTTCCAAAAAGAAAGACTTACTGCAAAGCTAATACAAAATAACGGAAATGTAAAATATTTTATCATATAGTCCAGAAATCTATTCATATGTTTTCAGGACATCATTAAAATAATACGCCATGGATAATTTTAGTAAATTTGAATGGTGATAGACACAAGTAGCAATTGATTAAACTGGACCTGTATGTTACAAACAATGAAGTCATTAATGACTGGATTATTAGATTTCCTTTTTCCTCCTATATGTGTATGTTGTGATACGAAACTTGTTCAAGGAGAAATACAGATTTGTACCACCTGTTTTAGTTCATTTCCAGAAACAGATCCCCATAACGCTGTAGAAAATGAGACTGTCCGTAGGCTTATAGATAAAACCACCATAGCATATGGTCTTTCCCTTTATAAACTACGAAAAAACAGTCTTCTAGAACGAGCACTTTTTGCAATGAAATATAAAAATCAACCTAAAATTGGTGAAATATTTGGGCAACAATATGGCAATATGCTATGCCACACATCTATTGCTAGTGCTATAGACGGTATAGTGCCCATCCCTTTACATCCAAAGAGGTTAATGACAAGGGGGTATAATCAAAGTGTCCTTTTTGCAAAAGGACTTGCTGAGTCATTAAACCTTCCTTTATATGTATCATGTGTAGAGCGGGTTCGTAATACCCCTTCCCAGACAAAAAAGACCAAAGAAGCGCGCATCATAAATCTTCAGAATGCCTTTGCCGTAACCCAGCCAGATCTAATAGCGGATAAACATCTATTATTGGTGGATGATATTCTCACAACAGGAGCTACATTGGCATCTTGTACAAAAGAATTTTTAACACAGGGAGTTGCTAAAATAAGCATTGCTACCATAGCTGTTGTGGAAGAATAGGCCCTTTGACTGCCATTTTTTTGTGGGAGGATCTATTTTTTTAAATGAAATAATATGTTATAGTTGAAATAATCAATATTAATGCGTATTTTTCGACTTGTAGATTTCCGTTTTTTACGAATCCACGAAGGAACTTTGCTAAAAATATACAAGTTTTGTAACTTTACAAGCCCTATATTCAAAATAAAAATTATAACTAGTACATGTTAACGATTCAACAGTTGGTAAAAAAAGGAAGAAAAAAAAGTTCTTCTGTATCAAAATCTCCAGCCCTTTCCTCATGCCCACAACGTAGGGGCGTGTGTACAAAGGTATACACTATGAAACCAAGAAAACCAAACTCTTCTATGAAGAAAGTGGCAAGGGTGCGTCTTACAACGGGTAAAGAGGTAAACGTTTATATTCCTGGAGAAGGTCATAATCTACAAGAACACTCTATCGTTCTTGTTAGAGGAGGAGGTGTTAAAGATTTATCTGGTATTCGTTACCGCGTTATACGTGGTGTACTAGATACTGCAGGTGTTGGTGGAAGACGCCAAGGCAGGTCTGTATATGGAGCAAAAAGACCTAAAAAGAAGTAAGCTACTTTGGTCTCCACCTAGATAATATCTATCCTAATTGTAGAGGACTTAAAAGTTATGTTTCATATTAACGTTATTTAAATAAAATGTAGCTTAAAGTTGCTGCAAAAAGTTTAGTTTCAGTTTAAAAAATAAAATGAGAAGAAAAAGAGCCACGAAAAGAGAATTATCGCCAGACTATAAATATGGAGATCCACTTGTAACTAGATTTGTAAATGGATTAATGCGAGATGGAAAAAAAAGTCTTGCGTTTAGCATTTTTTATGATACCATTGAGTTAGTATCCGATAAAACAAAAGAAGATGGTTTAGAAATTTGGCGTAAGGCATTGAACAATGTAATGCCTGCTTTAGGCGTCAAGCGTCGACGTGTTGGAGGTGCTACACTGCAAGTACCCGTTGAAATAAGGCCAGATAGAAGGGTTTTTCTGGGTATGAAGTGGTTGATTTCTTCTGCAAGGGATCGTGGCGAAAAGACCATGAAAGAGCGACTTACCAATGAGATTATTGCAGCTTCCAATGAGGAGGGATCTGCCTTTAAACGTAAAGTTGATACCCATAAAATGGCTAGTTCCAATAAGGCCTTTTCACATTTTAATCTGAAATAAAATGGCAAGAAGTGAACTAGGGCTTTTACGGAACATAGGCATTATGGCCCATATTGATGCCGGTAAGACGACAACAACCGAACGCATCTTGTACTACACAGGTCTAACACATAAAATAGGTGAGGTGCATGAAGGGGGGGCTGTTATGGACTGGATGGAGCAAGAGCAAGAAAGGGGCATTACGATTACTTCTGCTGCGACTACCACATTTTGGAAATATCCTACCATACAAGGCAAGGCAGATAACCATACAAAAACTTATAAAGTCAACATTATTGATACACCTGGTCACGTAGATTTTACCGTTGAAGTAGAGCGCTCTTTGCGTGTTTTAGATGGGGCTGTTGCTTTGTTTTGTGCCGTTTCAGGCGTAGAACCACAATCTGAAACCGTGTGGCGTCAAGCGGATAAATACCGAGTACCTCGCATTTGTTTTGTAAATAAAATGGATAGAGCGGGAGCCAACTTCTTTAATGCACTGCACGAAATTAAAGAAAAGTTAGGAGCCAATCCTGTTCCCTTACAAATCCCTATTGGAAGTGAAACCTCATTTAAGGGAGTCGTGGATCTTATTACGAATGAGGCAATAGTTTGGAATGAAGATGACTTGGGTATGACCTATCAAGTGGTATCTATTCCAGATGATCTAGTGGAAACGGTAGAAGAATGGAGACAAAAACTTATTGAAAGTGTAGCCTCTTATGATGAGGGCTTAATGGAAAAGTTCTTTGATGATCCAAATTCGATTACTGCCGATGAAATTAGGGTAGCTGTTCGTAAGGCTGTTATTGATCTTTCTTTTTCTCCCGTACTTTGTGGCTCAGCTTTTAAAAATAAGGGTGTTCAAGCATTGTTAGATGCCGTATGTACGTACCTTCCGTCTCCGTTGGATTTACCCCCAGTGGAATGTGTGCATCCAGATACGGAGGAAACTTCATTGCTACGATCAGAAGAAACTGATCCTTTTACAGCACTTGCTTTTAAAATTGCTACAGATCCATTTGTAGGTAGAATTGCCTTTTTACGTGTATATGCTGGTGCATTAGACGCCGGTTCCTATGTCTATAACAATAGAACAGAGAAAAAAGAACGTATTTCCAGGTTGATGCAAATGCATGCCAATAAACAAAATCCTATTGATTCTGTAAAGGCAGGAGACATTTGTGCTGTGGTAGGTTTTAAAGAAATTAGAACAGGTGATACATTAACCAGTGAAAAACATAAAGCCATTTTGGAAGCTATTACATTTCCAGAACCTGTTATTGGTTATTCGATTGAACCTAAAAAACAAGCAGATCAAGATAAGCTAACGACATCTATTTCAAAGTTGATAGAGGAAGACCCAACTTTGCGTATGGAAACCAATCCTGAAACAGGTCAAACGATCCTTAAAGGGATGGGAGAGCTCCATTTAGAGATTATTATTGATCGACTCAAACGTGAATTCAAACTTGAAATCAATCAAGGTGCACCGCAAGTAGCCTATAAAGAGGCACTTACATCTACGGTAGAACACAAAGAGGTTTATAAAAAACAGACCGGTGGTAGAGGTAAGTTTGCAGATATCGTTTTTGAAATAGGGCCTAAAGAAAAGGTAGAAGGAGAACCTGATAAGCCAGGATTGGAATTTGTTAATAAGATAGTAGGTGGTGTTATTCCGAAAGAATTTATTCCAGCTATTCAAAAAGGATTTGCTGCAGCTATGCATAATGGTCCTTTGGCGAGCTATCCTGTAGAATCTATGCGTGTAAAAGTTGTTCATGGTTCTTACCATGACGTTGACTCCGATTCTTTATCTTTTGAACTTGCCGCCAGAGCTGGATTTAGGGCAGCAGCTCAAAAAGCTTCTCCCGTGCTTTTGGAACCGATTATGGCTGTAGAGGTAGTTACGCCAGATGAGTTTACAGGACCTGTAACGGGAGATCTTAATAGAAGAAGAGGTATTATGAAGGGTATGAATAGCAAAGCTGGTGCACAAATTATTAAGGCAGACATACCATTGGCAGAGCTATTTGGATATGTTACAGATTTACGAACCATTACCTCAGGGAGGGCTTCCGCTTCGTTGACTTTTTCTCATTATGAACCGGTTCCTAGAAACTTATCAGAAGGTATTATCAACAAAGCAAAAGGTATAACCGTATAATTTATTTGTAATTATTGCACTAATATAATATGAATCAAAAAATCCGAATCAAACTTAAATCGTTTGATGCTACGCTTTTAGACAAATCGGCCGAAAGTATTGTTAAGGCTGTAAAAGCTACTAGGACAGTAGTAAATGGTCCTATACCTCTTCCATGCAGAAAAGAGGTATATACCGTGCTCCGTTCTCCTCATGTGAACAAGAAGTCACGGGAACAGTTTCAACTTTGTACCTATAAAAGGCTGATAGATATTTATTCTAATAGTTCAAAGGCGGTAGATGCATTGATGAAATTAGAACTGCCCAGTGGTGTGGAAGTTGAGATTAAAGTTTAAAAAGTATTTTAATCCAGTCGCCTGGGGATATCTCCAGGCGCTTATGGAAAACTGTAAGATCTTCTACGTTGACCTCCTTTCTGTTAAGGCTTTGCTTGGTTTATTACTTCTTTGTGTTTTGTTGCTATAATTCTGTTGTTTGAGTCGTAGCAATTTTCTGCTTGGGGTTGCTTATTATTTTTTTGAACATTTCTGTTATTTTTTTGACTATTTTTTTTGCCTTTTTATTTTCTTTTTGTTGCTTCAATAAATTTTCAGAGGTGTATACATCTTGATTTTTTATATTTAAATCAGCTTCTTTTTCTGATAGTAAATTAATTATATCTTGATTACCTGAATCAATTGCATAATCAAGCGCTGTATTATGGTCATTATCTATTGCATGTCTATCAACTCTATATTCTATTAGCCTTTTTGTTATTTCTAAAAGGCCAAATGCAGCTGCTAAATGCAGAAGGGTAATTCCAGCCTTGTTTTTTACATTTGAATTATTATTATCTAATAGCAGATCTATTATCTCCTTATTCTTATCATTCTTATTCTCATAATATGCATAAAATGCATAATGGCAAGGGGTATTTCCTGCATGATCTGTATTTTCTAGAAGAGCATGATAGTTTTTTAATATTTTGGCTACCTCAAGAAGGCCATACTCAGCTGCTAAATGCAGAGCCGTTGTGCCAAGGTGATTCTGTATATTTATTATATTTGGCTGGGCGTCTAATAGTACTTTAACGAGTTCAGCTATTTCACCATCATCTTTTTTATCATTATTAATGAATACATAATGTAAAGGAGTATTTTTATCATTATCTTGTTTTCCACAGTTCGCTCCATAGTTTGTTATTAGGACTTTTGCTATATCGCAATGACCATATTGAATAGCCAAATGCAGAAGCGTTTGTCCCAATTCATTTTGTATATTTATATTTTCGTTGTTTGCTAATAATGCTTTAACTTTTTTAAGATTACCTTCTATAGCTGCATCGTGTAACGGCAGTGAATGCTCATTTTCATTATTATTTTGATCCGTTGTATCGTGTAACAGAGTATTTTCATTTTCATCTGTTTTGGGTTGAGTATTTTCATTATTATTTTGATCTGTTGTATCGTGTAACAGAGTATTTTCATTTTCATCTATTTTGAGTTGAGTAAAATTATTTTCATTACCGAGTAACGGGGTCACTTTTTCATCTTCATCAGTTTTATTTATAGTCTCATGGACTACATTGGGTGATGAAGATTTTACTTCTGTATCTTTATTAGTAGTGAAGATATTTTCGCCAATTATGTTGGGTGCTATTTTCCCTTCTTTATTCTCAACTTCAACAAATTGACTAGTTTGTATTATATTACGTAACAGGGGAACTTTTTCATTACCATTACTGATTGTTTGTTTACTTACATTAGATTGGTTAGGCTGGACTACAGACGGAGTTTGCTTTCCGCTAAGTAAATTGTTTTCATCTTTTTTTTGTATTGCTACTTTGATAATGTCTCCATTATCAAGTTGATATTGTCTTGTACAACTATGCTTACTACTGCTCATAATATACAATAAGACTATCATGACATAGAAAGAAAATCTGATTTTTTTAAAAAAAGGATGATAACTGTACATATATATTACACTAATAAATTAAAAAGGTTAAGAAAATGTCAATCATAAAAAGCGAAATCAATTGATTATGATGAATAGATACAAATAAATACCTGTTAAAATAAGTATTAAAAACTGATTTTACTTATACATTTATAATAGGTAATTTTTTTATTAAAAACACAAAAATATTTCATATGCTATATTAAGATTTAGATACATCCAATTAACTTGAAAGCTAGATAAAATCTAGTCTAGAAATGTAAAACGGATGATTAATTCGGTTCACATGTATTACATTGGGTGCTCAACAGGAACTTCTCTAAAAGGCTTCCTCTTAGTGATGCTCTATCTTTAAAAAGAATGTTCCAAGTTTCGCACTTATGAGGAACTTTCGCTATAAAATCCTTCTTATCAGATCCCTTTGTTAATCTATATGCTTTTTTTAATAGTAATTTAGCTATGTCATAATATTTTTTACTAATTGCATAATGCAGAGGAATATATTTATTCTGATTTGGTATATTGTGTTTAGCCTCTTTATCTAATAATAATTTAACTATATCATAATAATTTTTATTAATTGCATAGTGCAGAGGAGTATATCCTTTCTCATCTTGTATATTTAGGTCAGCTTTTTTGCCTAATAGTAGTTCAGTTTCTGCATATTTATTTTTATCAACTGCATAATGCAAAAGAGTAATTTTTTTATTACCTATTCTCATATTTATATCTTTTATATTTGAAATAGTTTGATCATTTATTAAATCTATGATTTTATCATACTGCTTCTTTAGATCTAACAAATCCAAAGGCGTTTGTTGAAGCTCATTTTCGATATCTAGATGAGCATTATGCTGTAATAGTAGGTCATATAATTTCCAATTATCGTCATTAATTACATAATGCAGGGGAACATATCCGCACTTATTTTGTATATTTGGATAAGCCCCTTGTTCTAATAGCCATTGAACTATTTCATTTGTCTTATCATTTTTCTTACAAACTATATAATGTAAAAGCGTATTCTCTTCATCACCTATTTTTTTATTTATTTCTGTTTTATTTAGATTAGCTCCACCTTGTTTAGATTTATTTTTGATAAAAAACTGTATTAGTTTTATGAATATACTTTCATAATCAGCTATAACTGCCAAATCCAAAGTAGTTTGTTGTAGGTCGTTTTTAATAAGTAAATCATCACTATTTTTTAATAGTAGTTTAATTATATCAAATTTATTTTCTTTAACTGCTATATGCAGTGGAGTGTTACCATCTTTGTCTTTTTTATTTGGATCCGTATCATTTGTTAATAGCAGTTGAACAATGTTCAATTTATCATTACGAATGATGTAATGTAAAAGTGTATCTTTATTATCGTTATCAATTGTCTTATTAAATATTGTTTTTAGGTCAGCTCCAAGTTGCTTAGATTTATTTTTGATAACTTGTGTTAAGTGTATGACTATATCACAACGATCATGTATAACTGCCAAATCCAAAGGTGTTTGGTTTTTGTCATTTTCGTAAAGTGGATCAGCCTTCTTGTCTAATAGTAGTTGAACTGTATTAAGTTGATTGTGCTTAACTGCTATATGCAGTGGAGTGTTACCATCTTTGTCTTTTTCATTTAGAACAGCTTGATTTTTCAATAATTTTTTAACTGTTGTATAGTCCTTTTTAAGAATTGCTGTATGTAAAGGATATTCATCACTTTCTAATGATTCTTTAACTTTTTCAGATGGTATTTTATTAGTTCCTCCATCCGAATTAGTACGCTTGCGTTTATTTATATCCAATCCACTAACTAGATCGGGTAATGGGGGGTTACTAATTTCTTCAGTTGAATTTTTATTCTCTAAACTTTGCGTTGAGCTAGATTTTTTTTGTAAATTGGGAAGGTTGTTTTTATTAGTTATGGTATCATTGATTTGTCTTGTTCTTGAAGTTGATATGTGTTCTGTACAACCAGTATTGCTACTATACGCCATATATAATAATAAGACCATTATGGTATAGAAAACAGATCTTTTCTTTTTAGCAAAAGAGTAATGATTGAGCATATTACAAATGGTTTAGTTTGAACAAAAAAATAAAAAAATGCAATCCCAAAAAAATCATAATCGATTGATTATGATTGCATACACAAAGAAATAGTTATTAGACTAAGTATTAAAAACTGCTTTTGCTTATACATTTATAATAGGTAATTTTTGTATTAAAAAAAAGCACAAAATTACATTTGTGGTAAGAAGGCAAAATTCATGTTACATTCGGTAGTTTGCTATTTGTGCAAAACCACTAAGGAGCAAGGGGATCTGATGCTATGCAAGATATAGGGATATTAGGGATATAAAGACCCAGGGGAAAATTGTATGCGTTAGGATTTAGTCTAATAGCACTGTTTGTGGCAGTTAAATGATGATTATCGAACGTTCCCTAATGCAATGATGATTTGATTGAGAATAGATTACATGTTACGCTGTTCAATCATAGGATTGTTAGTCAACTAAAAATCTAGAAAAAGCATGACTCCCCGCATAAAATACATTATTTTGCAATTCCGATTCAATCTGCAGTAGTCGATTGTATTTAGCTACGCGATCTGTACGACAAGGTGCACCTGTTTTAATCTGTCCAACACGTGTCCCAACAGCCAAATCAGCAATGGTCGTATCTTCTGTTTCTCCCGATCGATGAGAGATAATAGAAGCATAGTTCCCATTTTTGGCACCAATAATCGCTTCTAGTGTTTCGGTGAGTGTTCCAATCTGATTCGGTTTTACAAGCAATGCATTAGCCCATTGCTGATCTATGCCTTTTTGTAATAATTTTTTGTTTGTAACAAACAGATCATCACCGACCAATTGTACACGTCTACCTAACCTTTGGGTAAGCTGCAACCAGCCATCATAATCAGCTTCTGCCATGCCATCTTCTATGCTGATAATTGGATATGTATGAACCAAATATTCCCAATAATTCACCCATGTCTCTCGATGTAATGGCTTACCCTCTAAGTAATAATTGTTGTTTTTATACAGTTCATTGCTTGCAACATCTAAGCCAATGTAAATATCTTTTCCAGGCGTATATCCCGCTCGAATGGTAGCCTCTAAGAGATACTCAATGGCCTTTTCATTGGAACTTAAATCTGGTGCGAATCCTCCCTCATCACCAACATTTGTATTCAATCCTTTTTGTTTAAGATATCCCTTTAAAGTATGGAAAATTTCTACGCCAGAACGTAAGGCTTCTTTAAAAGAATCAAAGCCTATGGGTAGGATCATAAACTCCTGTATATCGATATTATTATCTGCATGTGCTCCCCCATTAAGGATATTCATCATAGGCACGGGCATAACAAATTTTTCATCTGGTTTGTAAGATAATAGATCAGAAAAATATTGATACAATGTTTGCTGACGGACTAAAGCAGCAGCCTTAGCAATGGCCAAAGAAACAGATAAGATCGTATTGCCTCCTAAGTTTGCTTTATTTGGGGAGCCATCAAGTTGTATCATTAGCCCATCCAAAAAAGATTGTTCACTGACTTCTTTTCCAACTAAATGACTGTTAATGGTTGTATGAATATGTTCCACGGCCTTTAAAACACCTTTGCCATGGTAACGATGGGGATCCGAATCTCTTAGCTCAACTACTTCTAAAGAGCCTGTAGAGGCCCCTGAGGGGACACTTGCTCTTGATTTTATTCCTGAGACCAATTGTATTTCTGTTTCTATCGTTGGATTTCCACGTGAATCCAAAATCTCATGTGCAGTAATAGAATGAATTTTGGACATAAAAAATTGGTGGTGGTACAAATATATGATTTTACTTAGCCCAAGCGTTACCTTTATTTATGCTATCAATGACTATCATGATTGC
>NZ_QWJI01000023.1 GCF_004354815.1 Cardinium endosymbiont of Culicoides punctatus | reverse complement strand
TCCATGATATATTTCTTTGAGAAAATTAGCCGTTTTTTATCAAATATAGTGGAAAATCCTCAATGTCAGTCTTTTATTCCATCATATATTTGTACCACCACCCGATATCCTCGTTTTTACACTTGTTTACCAATACTCGAATTTCTCCAAGATCCATTAGGTTCTCCCACGTTCACACACCCACTTTCCCTATATGCCAGGCTCTCCGACCCCGATGGTGGACAAACTTCCTCCTGATATAACGTCTGTTGTTTGTCTATTGCCTTCTGTCTCGAGCATAACATCGGCCACCATCACAACCACCATTTACGGGGCTCAATCACTTCAACCTTGCGGCTTCCGGCCTATAGGTTCCTTTGGCCTACGCTTAACAACATCTGTTACCAGACACTGCCCAAGGCTAAGTACGAAATACGTTCAGTAACGCTTTCCCGGTAGCACTTACAGCTACTAGCGGAATGTGCGCTTAGCGTGGCGCACAATTAATTCTTAATCAATTATAAAAATAATTAAAAAATTATGTTTTTTTAGTGCGGAATGTCAGATTAATACCTCTTGGCTAGCTCTCTTCAGCCTACAACCTCATTGAGTTTTTGCGTTGCTATTTCTAATAAAATTATACAATATTTTTATATGTTTTTGAAGTAATCTAATCCTATTTTTTTTATAAAAAAGACGATATAGAATACTTCAAGACCGACTATCTATTGAGGTAGGTGAAGTCATCTATAATCTCATTTTTAAGTAAAAAAATGCGTTTATGTTGAATATAATCAGATACTTGAAAGTTGCCTTTTTTTGAATAAACACGCTAGTCTCAATAGTATTAAAACATTTTTGTATTTTTATAGCGTAACTAAAAGTATATAGCCTGATCTGTCTTCATGGGCAAATAGTGGTGCAACCTTGGTAGGGTGTCGTTTATATGGTTCCCTTATTTTAAATAACCGCCTACATAGCTCATAAGACATATCGAGCAATAAAAATTAATATTTGAGCAACATGATTTTTAAAAACAATAAAAAAAATTATGCGATATTGTTATGCCTTGTATTATCTTTATTTTCATGTAAAGAACATAAACACATTATGGAAATGAGGGGAATAAAAAGGAAACCAGATAACATGGCATTGGAACATTTTGTAAAAAAGAGGAACGATCTGCTCCCTATTGGAAATGCTTCTATAAGAAAAATTTTAGCTTCTGGGATTTATTCAGACAAAACAAAATTTATTGGCTCCCTCTTAATGTCAACAGAAGGTCAATCAAAGTTTCTAATACGTCCTCGTAGATTTGGGAAATCTACATTAATATCTACCATAGCTACAATAGCAGAAGGGACCGTTAATAAAGCGTTATTTGAAGGATGTTATATTCATAGTAACAAGTTTGAATGTTGGAATCTAACGCTTGGAACTATAGAAAACAAAGCATACAATTGGAAAAAATATCCAATAATTAGATTAGATTTTTCTAATTTGAGTAAAAGTGTCAAGTTAGAAGAAGATATTAAAAAGGATTTATATGGTATTGCCGAAAAATATGGTATTGAATCCAATATGCAAAATCCTGAAGAAGAGGCCTCCATGGAATCCTATTATAAAGATTTGGTTAACAAATTAATTAAAAAATTTACAGACCTTCAAAAACAAGAATTTGAAGACCGAAAAATGGAGAAAGCCAACAAGTCTCAAGAGCAAGAGCAAGCATTTATAAAATTTCAAGAGCAAGAAAGTGCTTATTCTAATCAAGTAATTGTCTTAATCGATGAATATGATGGAGCAGTAGTTAATTTAGACTGGAATTCTTCGAAATATAAAAATGGCATGACCATTTTAGGTGATTTTTTTAGAGTAGTCAAAAGCCGTGCAGAGGATTGTAAATTAGTATTTGTAACTGGTGTAACTAATTTTACTTTATCCGACATAGGGTCTGGTCCTAATAATTTTGAAGATATATCTCTTTACGAAGAGGTTTTCGATATCACTGGATACACAGAGAAGGATATAAGAGAATTATTTGCATATGAATTAGAATACATATGTCAAGAAAGGAACAAAAGAATTCCAATAGAACAATCTATTGAACAACAATCTACAAATAAAGAAAAAAACAGAGAAGTTCCAGTAAAACAATCTGTGGATACCGTTATGAATGATTTAAAAGATTATTATAATGGATACAAATTCTTTGAAAAAGACCTTAACAGAACTGAGCCTAACACGATAAGAAAAGATTTCAGTGTATTCAATCCTACCTCTATACTTTATTATTTTAAGCAAGAAGGGAAATTAAAAAACTACTGGTATAGAACAGGTGATCCTAGTATACTGTTAGAGCAAATGAATAAGCATATTGAAAAATTTATGGTGGATTGGGATGATCTAAAATTTGAAGCAACTGAAGAGGAACTATTGTTTACAAAACAAAAGAAAGACATAGATTTAATCCCTTTGATGTTTCAAACAGGATATCTAACCATAGATAGCTGTGAAAATGACATGTATACATTAAAATTTCCTAATGAGGAAATTAAACAATCCTTACTCAAAAATATAGAAGAGGCTGCTCTAGCAAGGCAAGAAGAAGATGGTAAAGCATATAGCGGTATCTTTGATACGTTAAAAAACGAAAACTGGAATGAGTTTTTACTTACACTGTATAATAACTGTTTTACCAATGCCGGTTATATATTTCTTAATGATACAGAAAAGAGTTTTCATGCTGCTATCCATTTATTCCTAGTTGGCGCTTGTCATAACATACCAACGATAAATGTTTCTTCGGAAAAAATTTCAGGAAGTGGTCGTTCTGATATCATTATCAATGATACCAAGAATCATATTGCCTATATCATAGAACTAAAAAAGAGTAATCAAAGCTCTGATGTAGCCGTAGATGAAGCATTAAACCAAATAGCATCTCGGAATTATGACAAAAACCAATATAAAAGCCATAAAAAAATAGTGCATATAGGTTTAAATTGCATTTTTGATATAAGAAAGATTAAAAACAAACATCCAAACCATCGAAATATAGATGCATGTTGTATTCTAGTCAAACGCAAAAAAGGACGTAGTCAAAGTTTTTCTGTTGAAAACAAAAGGTATTTCGAACACCAAGGAGAAGAATTTGTATGGTCTAATAGAATACCAACCAGGAGAATAGGAGCATAACAATTAGAATATTAATTCTGATAATCAGATTAAAATCCGTTTTAGAAAAATAGAATTTACAAAAGCAGTTTTGGAATGACTACGCCCTCCGCATTGATTTCACTTAATACTACTTTATGTAAAGTGTTCGCTAATGCTGCTTCGTATGGCAACTGTACACGAATATAATTTTCCGTAAATCCTTCGATAATATGTTCATTTTCTTCTGATTCAAATAAAACAGTAGCCGTTTTTCCTAAATTTTGTTCATAAAATGATCTAAGTTTTTTCTCTGAAAGTATACGGAGCATCCTAGCTCTTCTTATACGCTCTTTTGGGGTTACAGCATTATCCATCGTAGCCGCTTTTGTATGGTCTCTCTCTGAATAGGGAAAAACATGTAGATAGGAAATGTCTAGTTCATTTAAAAATTGATAGGTTTCTAAAAAGTCTTCCTCTGTTTCACCGGGGAATCCAACAATCACATCTACCCCTATGCAACAAGATGGCATTTGCGCTTTGATGGCTAATATTCTCTCTTGATAGAGGGCTGTTACATAACGACGGCGCATTAATTTTAAAATTTTATCACTACCCGATTGTAACGGTATATGAAAATGTGGTACAAATCGTTTTGAACGAGCCACAAAATCAATAATTTCTTGTCTCAATAAGTTAGGCTCAATAGAAGAAATTCGAAAACGTTCGATACAGGTTACATCGTCTAATGCTTGAATAAGTTCAAAAAAGTTGGTTTTTCTTATATTATTTATAACGCCAAAATCTCCCAAGTTCACCCCCGTTAATACAATTTCTTTAACATGGTTACGCGCTATTTCTTTAGCCTGTTCTACCACTTGTGTAATGGTGGTGCTTCTACTTCTACCCCTAGCCAAGGGTATGGTACAAAAAGAACAGTGGTAGTTACAGCCATCCTGTACCTTAAGAAAAGTCCTGGTTCTATCTCCCATGGAATAGGAAGGAGCAAAAGTCAGTGCCTCTTTGATGGAGCTGACTTGTATCGTTGCCAGTTCATTGGCTTGTTTTTTCTTAAAATCGGTAATTAAATCAAGTAACTTAAACTTTTCATTGGTACCCAATACAGCATCAACACCATCTATTTGAGCTATTTTTTCTGGCTTAAGTTGTGCATAACACCCTATTACAATTACAAAGGCTTCAGGAGAAACTTTAAGCGCATCTCGGACAATTTTTGCACATTTATTATCTGCATTTTCTGTCACAGAACAAGTATTGATCACAAAAATATGAGGACGCTGTTCCAGTTCTACAGAAACAAATCCTTGTTCTGTAAACAAACGACCAATGGCTGATGTTTCCGCAAAATTCAACTTACAACCTAATGTATGAAAAGCAACTTTCTTCATTTCTTTCTAAAATCTTATGGTAATGCCCTATTCATGTACGCAATGTATGGCTGATCTACCTGATAAAGCAATGTATTACTTGATCTACCTGATAAAGATGATGTTTTTTACAAAAATCATTCTGTTACTTTACTCAAACTGCACAGATATGGAACACTGCTTCCCTTTTACCTGAAAATATGGATCATCTAATGTTGTTGCAAATAGAATCTCTCTTGCAGAAGAGACTGTTTTAAGATCTTGTAATAAATCTTCTGTTAAACTGCTACCACTAATAGTCAGTAATTGAATAGGCGCTTTTATAGATAATTTATGATCTGCTTTGGCTTTTCTAACCAAATTCATAACTTCTCTAAGTTGATCAACTTGGTTTACTTGATCACTGCTTAATCCACTGTTAAACTGCAAACTAGGCCAACTCCCCCTTGTATGGATAGATTCTTTATGAGGATAGAGACGCTGAGCAAGCTCTTCCGTAATATGTGGTAAAATGGGTGCAAAAAGTTGCAAGAGACAATAAAAGGTATGGTAAAGTGTTAGAATAGCACTCCACTGACCTGAATCGTTGACATGATCTTCATTGTAGGCTCTAGATTTACTCATCTCAAGGTAATCATCACAAAAAACAGACCAGAAGAACTTTTCTATACGTTCTAATGCTTCTGTATAGCCATAGGCTAATAGATCGGTTCGTACTTCTTCTACCAATATGGCTAGGAAATGCAAAAGCCATTTATCTAGTGTATGTGTAATCTTTTCCTGGCACGCTGAGAGTGAAATGATGCGTACCCCATGGTCTATTTTAGGAAAGTGTTGTGCAATAAACTTACCAGCATTCCATAATTTGGTTATAAGTCGCTTGCCATTTTTCATTACATTTTCACAATAACATGTGTCTGCTCCTAAACGGGCACTAGCAGACCAATAACGTATTACATCTGCACCATATTGATGTAAAAGTGTTTCTGGGGCAATAATATTCCCCTTTGATTTTGACATTTTATCTCTATCTGGAGCCAAACACCAGCCATTGATCATTATATTTTTCCAAGGTAAACGATCTTCATGGAGATGTGCTTTGAGTAATGTATAAAAAGCCCAAGTACGTATGATTTCATGGGCCTGAGGACGTAAATCCATTGGAAATAACTGACTATGTCTTTTATAGTCTATGCTAAAATTATTGCTAATGGCTTGACTAGAAAGCTGCGGAGAAATACTACTCGTTGCCCAGGTATCCATCACATCATAGTCTGGTTCTACTTCCTCTTTTGTATAACCTATTGGCAAGTCTATCAAAGGATTTACGGGTAATTGATCTATAGTTGGCAATAAAATCTTACCCTCTTCGCCACTGCGTTTAGCATACCAAACAGGAAAAGGAACACCAAAATAGCGTTGGCGGCTGATACACCAATCCCAAGAAATACCATTTATCCATGTATCGAGTCTATGCTTCATAGAAGCAGGATGCCATTGTAGCTCATTGGTCTTAGTCAAAAGTGCTTCTTTATGCTCCAAGGTTCGTATAAACCATTGAGGGGTAGTAAGGATTTCTAAGGGGGCTCCAGATCGTTCTGCACATTTTACAAATTGTGTAATCTTGGTTTGCTTAACCAATAAAGATTCCTCTTTTAATCGTTCTATAATTGTTGCGCGTGCTGCTGTTACCTTAAGTCCTTTAATTGGACCAGCATGGTCGGCTGTAATGATACCCTGTTTATTAAGTATAATTTTAGTAGGAAGCTGGTGTTTCTTCCACCATAAGATGTCCGTTTGATCTCCAAATGTACAACACATAACCAATCCTGTTCCTTTATCTGGTTGGACTAGGCTATCTGCTCGTATAGGCACACGTATATTAAATAGAGGGGTAATGGCATAGCTATGTAATAGGTGTTGATATCGGGCATCATCTGGATGAAAGAATAGGGCTACACAAGCTGGTAAAAGCTCAGGTCTAGTAGTAGCTATATGCAAAGGTTCATGTGTAGGCTCATGATGGAAAATAATGTCATTCATATAGGAATCTCTCTCCTTATCTTCAATATCTGCCTGTGCTAGCGCAGTTCCATCTACCGGATCCCACAACATGGGTTGTTCACTCCGGTATATTTCTCCTTTTGCAAGCAGATCTAAAAAAGACATTTGTGATAGCTTACGAGATGGTGGACTGATGGTTTGGTATTCTAGTGCCCAATCAACGGAAAGAGCCATACTTTTAAAAAGAACTCTAAATTTCTCCTCTTCAACAGCAACGACTTCTTGACACAGTGCTATAAAATCTTCTCTACTTAGATTAGTAGCCCGAACATTTTTTTGCTTTTCAACCAAACGTTCTGTAGGCAAACCATTATCATCAAATCCTATTGGATAAAAAATATTTTTTCCCAACATACGCTGAAAACGGACTATAAAATCCGCTTGGGTATAGCTACAAGCATGGCCTATGTGTAGATTACCAGAGACGGTAGGAGGAGGTGTATCTACCACAAAGGTATCTTCTCGAGAAGATTTTGGATCCCAAGCATATACATTTTTCTTGATCCAAAAATCCTGCCAATGTTTTTCACGTTCTAGAAAATTATAGTATTGTGGTAGTGGGGATATTGTCATTGTCTTGCGTATATAAAGAATATTTTTTCTAAACTATTGGAATAACGTGGCTTTATTTTCTTTTTTTACTAACTGATGTTATGTACTAGATTTTATCTATTAATCATAATTGTTGATTTCTAGTATAAATACAAAAAGAACTGTTTCATGTTAATGTACTGAATAATTCATCCACCATGCAATTACATGTTCTCTTTACATCTGTACGTAACATCAGTTAATAATTTTCAAGTTATAGGTTAAATAAGAATCTGGTTATATTTTTTCGTTATATAGTCTTTATATGGTTGTACGGATATGGAACGACCTGTAACTCGTTTTAAACTTTCCTCTGAATTATACATTCTACCAAATTTATGAATATGTTCTCGCAACCAATCTTTAATAAATCCCAATGAACCATTGGCTACTTTTGTTTCCCAGTCAGGGAAAGTATGAGCAAAGGTTTCAAAATATTGTGCAGCATAGATATTTCCTAAGGCATAAGTTGGGAAATAGCCGAAAGAACCTCCAGACCAATGAATATCTTGCAAGCAGCCTTCTGTATCGTTTTTAGGTGTAATACCCAATAGATCTTGCATTTTACCATTCCACATATTTGGGACATCTGCTACAGTAATACTTCCTTCAATTAACTGTTTTTCTATTTCAAATCTTAGAATAACATGCAATGGATAAGTAACTTCATCGGCATAAATACGGATATAGGAAGGTTGAACATGGTTTATATGGCTGTAAAATTCTAACAGAGATAGATTTCTAATTTGCTTAAATTGTGCTTGTAATTTAGGATATACGTATTTCCAAAACGGAAGAGATTGACCAATCATAACTTCCCACCACCTAGATTGACTTTCATGCAATCCCATGGAAACAGCTTGACCGGAAGGAGTGGCCCATTCTTCTTGAGGAAGTCCTAATTCATAAAGTGCATGACCTCCTTCGTGTAATACAGCAAAAATATTTTCCAATAGTCCTCCATCTAAATTGGTCGTCATTCTTACGTCAGATGGGTGTATGCCACTACAAAAGGGATGTATAGCAAGATCCAACCTAGCATTTTTCTTACTAATACCCATTAGTTCCAAAAGAAAATGATTTAGTTGCATTTGGTCTTCCCAGACAAAATCATGTTTAAAATAAGAGATATAGGGGCTATCTTTGCCATTCGTTTTTTTGACAAGATTACGTAAAAAATGAGCAAGATCACCAAAAAGAGTAGATAAAGTAGCCGTCGTTACACCTGGCTCATATAGATCGATAAGTGCATCATAAGGGCTATCTTTGTAACCCAACAAATCCGCCATTTTTCTATTAAGCGTTACAACTTTCTCAAACCATGGGCTAAATAATGAAAAATTATTTGACCGTTTTGCCTCTTTCCAGCTCTCTGTTGCTTGTGTGGTTACAGTATAGAATTTTTCAATAAAATGTTGTGGTAATTTAACCATCCGCTTAAAGTCTCTAGCCCATTCTCTGAGATTTATTTTTTGAACGGAAGTCAATTCTTCTAGTTTAATTTCCTCTGTTTCAATGTCAATCATCTGACCTAGTGCCTTTTTATACGCATTGCTGGTTGCCTCCGTATGGGCCAATCCTGCAATATATGCAATCTGCTTAGAACGAATTTTAATAGCATCAGCAGGCATATAAGTTTGTTGATCCCATCCCAACAACCGTTCTATTTGACGAAGTAATGAAACATGGCTAAACTTGTCCAAGAAATTTTTATACAGTAACATAACTTTTTAGTTTAATTTTTAAGATTAAAGCCATGGAATAACAAGCAAAAGATACCTATCAGCGAAAATGATTTGACATACATCATCACAAACTTTTCTAACCTATCATACTCCATACTCCAGCTTTGTTGACTAATCTAGTGTATTCTTTATAAATTGGCAAGTTATCTACAGATTGGAAATCTGGGTCTTCTTGAATAATTTTTCTAGCTGATTCACGTGCCGCCTCTAAAATATTTATATCCGTAGACAAATTGGCAATCTTTAGATTCAGGATCCCACTTTGTTGCAATCCCATCAAATCACCTGGACCACGAAGTTTAAGATCTAATTCTGATATTTCAAAGCCATTAGTTGTTTTAACCATGGTTTCAATGCGTGCCTTACCTATTTTATTTAATTTATAGTCCGTCATTAAAATGCAATAAGACTGTTCACTACCACGGCCAACCCTACCCCTTAACTGATGCAATTGAGATAAACCAAATCGTTCTGCACTTTCTATAACCATTACTGTTGCATTAGGTATATTAATACCCACTTCTATTACAGTTGTAGCAACTAGAATAGTCGTTTCATTTTTTTCAAAACGTCGCATTTCCATATCTCTGGAAAATGAATCCATCTTACCATGCACGATACCAATCTGAACATCCGGAAAGGCCCTAGAGATACTTTCATAACCAGCCATTAGATTATTATAATCTAACACAGCAGATTCTTCTATTAGGGGATAAACCACATAGATTTGTCTTCCTAAAGACATCTGTTCTCTTAAAAATTGAAAAAGTTTTAATCTGGAGTTTTCGTAATAATGTTGGGTTTTAATAGGCCTTCTACCTGCTGGTAGTTCAGAAATAGTAGAAACGTCTAGGTCTCCATAGAAAGTCATGGCTAACGTTCTTGGAATAGGCGTAGCTGTCATAATTAAAATATGCGGTACGTAATTTTGATTTTTACTTAAAAGACCAGCACGTTGAGCCACACCAAAACGATGCTGTTCATCTATTACAAAGAAACCAAGTTCTTTAAAGGAAACACCCTCACTGATTAATGCATGTGTGCCTACTATAATATGTAATATTCCAGTTTTAAGTTTGTATAAGGTATGTTCCCGCTCCTTTTTTTTAGTACTACCTGTAAGCAAAGCAATATTTAAATTCAGCAACTGGGCAAAAGAATAAAAACGGGAAAAGTGTTGTTTAGCCAATATTTCGGTAGGTGCCATAATAGCTACTTGAGCTCCTTGGGAAATGACCATAAGCATAGCCAAAAATGCAACAATGGTTTTTCCACTCCCTACATCACCCTGCAATAACCTATTCATTTGTTTCCCAGAAATAAGGTCATGATGTATCTCCCGAATTACGCTCTTTTGCGAATTGGTTAAGGAAAAAGGTAAATGTTTTTCATAAAATGTATTAAACAACGATAAATCCTCGAAAGATTTACTGCTTTGTTTTTCTATGCGAACCTGTCTTAGCTTAAGCAATTTTAGCTGAATGTAAAATAGCTCTTCAAACTTTAGTCTTCTTTGCGCATGCCTTAATGCTGTTGCATTGGTAGGAAAATGAATATCTCTTAAAGCTTTTTCTAGAGTAAATAACTTATATTTAGTCAACAAATAAGATGGAAGTGTTTCATAGACATGTAGGTTATTAAGTAACTTCCTTTGTAATCCAACAATCCCCTTAGAATCTAAATAACTTTTTCTCAGCTTTTCAGTAGTACTGTATACAGGAATATAACTGTACAATTCCTGTTGGCCATTCACAAAAATTTTAATTTCTGGATGAATAAGTTGCCTTTGACCATTAGGTGAAAGATTAAGTTTAGACCAAACGCTATAACGTATATGGGGTTTTATATTTTTTACGATCCAGGAAAAATTCTGAAACCATATAAGTTCAATTTGACCGGTTTCATCTTTGAAAATAGCTACTAATCTTTTTTTACCCTTTTCTACTTTTTTAAGATGTACAATGCATCCTTGTAATTGTACACCAGAAGAAACAAAGGGACTATTATTGTCAGCAGCATATAGCTCAGCTACAGTAGATAGATACGTTCTGTTTTCGTAACGGAATGGATAATGTCTTAATAAATCTTCATAAGTACTTATGTGAAGCTCATTTTTAAGCAATTCGGCCTTATCTGGTCCAACTCCAGAAAGTAATGCTATATCTTTGGAAATAAAATCAGCCATATATAGAATAAAAATATTCAAACATCTAAAAATAGCAGGTTGCTTTTTAGTAAAAATTCATGTTTTTTTTTAAATTTTAAAAAAGTGATTGTTAATCAACAATATGCTCATCAAATATAATACATAGGCAAATAGGTTACCAAAATTTCTACGGAATATTTTAGAATAAGTCATAAAAAAAATTTTATAAAAAATTACACCTCAGCAGTTGTCTTTTTTTATTGTATCCACATTTTTTTGCTTACATCTATTATTAGATTTTAATATTTAAAAAATAAATTATTTTATTATTGAAATGTGGATTTGTGGATAATTAGGTATTAAGGTGTATTCATATTTGTGATCATCTATTACTTTATTTCTTTTTCCTAATTCTATTTTATTAAAAATGATGCAACATCAATATATAATTTTTAAAACTAAGATATGGTTATATGTTATAGCGTCTAAAAAAATAAATAAACCAGGTGTTAATAACTTTGTGCATATCTTAATTTATTATGTGGATTTAATTTTAATATTGGTCCAAAATTTATATAAAACATCCATTTTACTGTATTGTCCACAAGTTATTTTGTTGAAATCTTAATAAGATTGGGATAAGTAATGGGTATAAGTTAGAGGTGGCGGGGTGCTGTTAAGGGTTCTTACTTCCGCATAATAGGTATATAGATGGTCGTATAAATAGATGATAAAATAAATATTTGATATTGAGTACGTTTTATTTTATTTGATGAAAAACAGTTAATTTTTTCAAGCAAATACATTACAGTAAAGATGCTCTGAATGACTAATTAACGTAGATGTAGTAAATAATGGCTTTAACAAAGATAAAAAACAGAACTATTTATGCAAATAAAATAAATATAATACTCATTCCCAAAACAAAAATACAATAATAGACTTGAGTAACTTAGCGTCATATATTTATACAACTACCCAAAATTTTTACGTCCTACAGCATAATCTCTAAAAGTGGTAGTTTTATGACTAAAGTAGAGACCTATTCGTAATGTAATTTGCAAGAAGAGTATTACTATAAGCAATGCAAAACCTGGTAAATCCATAAAAATAAATTAATTCCTTCTGTTAAATATGTATTTATAAGCGAACTTATATTCGCTTATATAAGCAAGTTTTATTATGTGTAATATGAATTTTCCTTTGTCCGTAAAGTTTGATATGAGTTAACGTGTTAATAAAAATACATTCTAGTAGGAAATCTCAAAATCATTCCTTTACCTCTTTAGTTATGTGGAATATAACATTACGTGCCGCGTCATCTAGCGCTTTAGCTATTTCGGGTTCCATGCTCAGATATTTCTGTGCAAGAAGTATATCTATAGCAAATGTTTCTCGC
>NZ_QWJI01000022.1 GCF_004354815.1 Cardinium endosymbiont of Culicoides punctatus | reverse complement strand
CCCGAGTTGTTCACCTTTTTTTAGTCCCAGTTGTTCACCTTCTTTCTTACCACTATCATAGGCATGAGCACGTGTAGTCTCCCAATCTCTCAACTGTTTTTCTGCTTTTTCATAACCAGCTAGTTCTGCTTCGCTCCAACTAGAAGCTTCTAAAGCATGATAGGCTTTCTTTATAATATCTGATTCATCGATTATTTTTTCTAGATCGGCTAAAGAGGTACGCGCTGCGTACTTGAAAAAATAACACCACTTCTCTAGCATCGTTTTAAGCTTATCTTTTGTATTTCGAAACTTCGGTAACTCTAAAAAAGTGAATGAAAAATCTTTTAAATCATTTTCGTAGCTTTCTTTATCTAAAATTACATGATCGGATTTATATCCACTTTTATCTGGAAACATTTCAAAATCAGCTATAGCTAAAAAAATCACCTCTTTTAGTCTATGATAATACACTCCTTTATCTAATTGATTTGTATAAGCTTTTGCAGCATAGTATTGGGCTCGTTTTTCAAAACCTTTGGTTTTGGCTACCTGCATTTCTACGATATGTTGTCTGCCATCTTGATCTTGGCACAATACATCTACAATACTTTCTTTTTTAGAAGCAATTTCTGGGTCTTGTATAGGACTTAGAAAAGTCACATCATTGATAATGGCTCCATCTGAAAATTCTAATACATCATTTAAGAAATGAATGAGTATGTCTTTGTGCTTTTCTGTTCCAAATATCTTCTTAAATGCGAAGTCATTTTTGGGATCTAAAAATTTGCCTATCATTTTTTTAAATTAATTCAATAATGCCTACATTATGTACGACATAAAATCAACATTAAACCAAATATTCTTTTAGAAAAAAAATTAATAAAAAACCAACCAATCTACAAAGCCATTGATTCACCCTAAGTGTTTCCCCCCAGGTTGCTCACAAAGCTGTTTGAAAGAACGGTTTTCACAAAAGTATTTAATTTAATGACCGCATTCACACTCAAGGCATGGCGCATTATACTAAATAAAAGATTAGTATGCAAGCGTAAAACTGACATTCTTAAGCCAGCTAAATTCAAAAGGTTTCATCGTTAGCGTTAGGAAAAAGGCCCATAATGGTTACCTATGATGTAAGGGGGGAAATGAAAGTCGGAGTATTGATCAAATAAGTTTTTGGGTTTTCAAATGATGCCACTCTTGAATAAATAATCCCGTTTTCAATGACTTGTCTGAAACAATGATTTCTTGAAAATTACATTCATTAATAATGAGGTTAATGAAAATAGTTGATAAGGGAATGAGGCGTAAAAAAATAGGTTCTACAGCAACTTTCCCTTCCCAAAAATGCATAGGCTTTGTCAATATAACATGATGTATATCTAAAAACTGTTTGGTAGATATGACTTTCATATCATTTTTAGTATTAATATATGCAGAAGGGTAACAGTACGTATATAACGTTAATAGTGTCCTGAAAGCCCCAGACGATCCAATGAGTGTATTGGGCTTATATAGTTTAGTTGCTAATAATAATGGTTCCAGAATAGTATGGATGTATTTTTCTAGCTCGTTAACTTGCGTTGGGGTTATTGGATCGCTATAAGTGCCTTGTGAAGCAATACGACGTATGCCGAGAAGAAAACTCATTTCCCATAATTGTTGATTTCGATTAAAAATAATACACTCAGTACTTCCCCCTCCTATATCAACAACCAAGCAACTTTCATTGGTTAGATTAAGAAAAGAGCTAATGCCAAGATGGATTAGGTTTGCTTCTTCTTTATTAGAGATCACTTCTACTTGAATAGAAGTAGAAGTATAAATTGCTTCAATGATTTCATCCGCATTGGAGACTTCTCGTAATAGGCTTGTAGCCTTAGCAATAATAAATTCAACATTATCTTTATCTAACTTCTTTTTTATGGTTATAAAGGCATCTATAATATTTTTTTTCTCTTCTTGAGTAATATGAGTAGTAAGCAAAGATTTTGGATGTATAACCACAGGTATCTTTGCTTCATAAAGAAGGGAATATTTTTTTTGTGTAACGGAACCTACTAAAATCTTTATAACATTAGTTCCTAGGTCAATAACAGCTAATTTTGACATAGCATTGCAATTTAAGGGGCTCTATTCCAGATGTATATAGTTTAGTACTAAATAATTAAATAGTAATTTTTTTTTCCAAAAAAGAAACACTCCATTTTAGGTACATTATTAGTTCAAAATTAATTTTATTCATTACGTTACCATAGCCAGGAATGGAATAACTTTGTAATTTAGGATTTGTACTTTTTACATCACCTATAAGACGCATTACACCAAATTGCGTGCCTCCGTATAGCCCACTATTAGGTATTAATCTTGCTTCAGATCCTAAAATTAGTTTGAACCAATGGTGGGTAAATGTCTTTACTGCGTCAGAGATAACATTATTATGAAATGTTGTAATATCGAAACGACTTTGTGTATAACCAATACCCACGTAAGCATGAGCAAAGTTTTGAGTCAAAATAGCATATCTCAAAGACCCTGACACATATTTCCCTGTAGATTGATATAGTAATTTATTATTATGAAGGATATGCTTGGGCTTGTAGTATTCATATCCTAGATCAATAGCTAACTGTACATTATGGCGAAAATATAGATCTATGCCCCCTTCATACGTTCGTTGTTCTTTCGTCCAAAATCTGCGTGTCAGCCCAAACCAGTTTATTTTTATAGCTGCATGTTGCAGCATGGGCATATAAATAGGTATATCATGTGCTTTAGGCACAAACAAGCTATACAAAAGATCTAAAATATCTTTATGAGCTATCTTAACCAAAGGAAGTTCTTTTGCCTTAGCAGCATTTTCTTCTTCTAATGCTAATGGATCATTGGTCTTTTCTTTAACTAAAGAAGGTAATTCTTTTTTGTCTTGTGTTAGCGTTTCGTTGGTAGCATCTTTCGTCGGAGCTTCACTTTCTATATTTGCCCAAGTTTTTTTACTTCCCAAAAAAATGGTTATAATGAATACAAAAAAATTTATTGTTTTTTTCGTATATCTCATATAATATGAATAGTTAAATAAAAAAAGAAAGCGATTCCATTTATATGTCTAGATTAAAGCGTAGCCATAACCCATCTATCTTTTCCATGCATGTCTTTATGTAGGACTACTGTCCTAAATGCCAACTCATGCAACAAATCTACAACCTTTCTACTTAATGTTTCATTTATTTCCAAACATAAGATGCCATTCGGCGTTAGATGGTGTATGGAAAGAGATGCAATATGCCTATGAAATAACAGTGGGTCAGCGTCATCTACAAATAAAGCTAAATGTGGCTCATAATCTAATACATTTCGTTTCATAAAGTGCTGTTCACTTATTTTAACATAAGGAGGATTACTGACGATTAGCGACCAGCAGCGATCAGGAAGCTGATCAGTCAGTATGTCCATTTCAATAAAATGCACATCAGTATTCAATTGTGTTGCATTATAAACAGCAATTTTAAGCGCCTCCTTGCTTATATCAATGGCATCTACCGAAGCCTGAGGGAATTTTTGTTTTAGTGTAATGGCAATACAACCACTTCCCGTTCCTATATCTAAAATGGAGGTGGGATAAGCTATATTGTCGGTCAAAAAAACTACCCATTCCTCTGTTTCTCCCCTTGGAATAAGCACATCGGGGGTTACTTTAAATGTTTGTCCAGCAAAATAAGCTTCTCCCATCACATATTGTATAGGCATACCATTTTGTAACCTACCAATAGCATCCAAAAGTTCCCTTTGTAATATTGGACTAATGGATACCATTGAGTTTAGTATAAAGTCTGTGGCATCGACTCCAAAATAATGACCTAATAATCGTCGAATGACCGCACGTCTTTCTCTTGAATCTTGGATCACGGGCATTAATTCTTGGTCCAAGGAGTCAAATAATTTCTGAATAGTTACTTCTATTAAAGAAGAAGCTGTAATAGAAAATAAATTCATTTAATTTAGCTTTATGCATGTATTATCAAGGACGTAAAATAAAAAAGTAGGATTTTACGCGTATCTTCGGCTATATTACGTCTTTTTTGGTAGAAAACCTAACGCAAAAAACTTCAAAGCCGGGTTTTTATCTTCCAGAAAATATGAATTCCTCAGTGGGGGCCTAGTACAGTCAAAAGTCAACTATTATATGCAAATATGCAACGCCCTATTGCATATTTGGGTTAAGTTCATTACTTTACTAATAAGGACCCACAGTTATTCCCGTTGCTGGTGATTCATACACATCTCACGCATCGTAAATGCTATGCGTTCCTGCACATGCGCTCTTTTGTATATATCCATATTAGGCATAGTGGTGTAATAATTTTGCATAAGGATTATTGGTGCAAAGGATGTACAATACATACGCATTTGTTTATATACAAGGACTCAAGTGGAAACAGGCTAGGTTGTTTTTTATAGTACTTACGCAACAGGTCTATATTCAGAATATTAACATATTTTATTTATGAAACACATTTTCAAAATAATCACATTTACAGCCATGGTATGGATGATTACTGGCATAAGTACGTGTACAAGCATTGCACGGAATAGAAGTGTTAAAAGCACATCCATGAATACCCAATTAGAAAAAAAACAAACCATATCTCTTTCTAAACAGGGCATTAAAGCCATTCAAAATGGAGATATGCGGCAACTAGAAGAAATTTTTAATAGGTATAAGGATGAAGAAGATAAAAAAAGCATTGCAAATACAGAAATAAGGTTATGGCAAGATGCAGATGGTGATTCTCTAGATTATATGCAAGAATCTATTTTATATCTCGCTATTTACCATAGAAATATAGCTAAAGGAAAGAATAAAGCTAAATACCTAGAAATCATTCAATTTTTATTGGATCAAGGTGCAAACCCAAACGTACCACGTAAAAAAGCCCTATTTAATTTGATAGATGACTATCCTCTGAGCAAAGCAACTCAAATACGTGATAGGGATGTGGTAGAATTATTACTCAAATACGAATATGGAACAGATGTGAGCACCTTGGATGATTCTCCAGAGGGTGATTCATCTACTGGTAGTGCGCTCCATATAGCTATGGGTAATGGTGATATCCCTATTCTTGAAATTTTTTTAGCGCACAAAGGTATAAATGTAAATCTACCTGCTAGAAACGGTCGGTTGCCCTTACAAACAGGTATAATCAATTATGAATTTAGACGTGACAGCAATCAGCTAAATGCAGTACGTTTGCTATTAAAAGACAAGAGAACTGATATCAATAAAAAAGATAGTTTTACAGGAGATACCTCACTTTGTATAGCAGTTGAGTGGGGTCTTACAGACATGGTAGAAATATTATTAGAGCAAAAAAATATATATTTGGAACCAAAAAATAGTCACGGACGTACCCCACTTGGTCAAGCGGTGCATGGTGGTCGTGTAGAAATCGTAGAGTTGCTATTAAATCACGGAGCCAATCCAGAAGGTATTACACCAACAAAATGGAGTGCATTTTTATCAAATGGTTCTCAAAAACACAAAAGAATCCAAGGACTTCTAGAGAAGGCAAAGCAAGCAAATGTGTCAAAGTTAAATTTTGAAAAACGCAAAGCAAGTCCTGATTTTTTAGAAAACGAAAAACCTAGTAAACGTATTCGTTAATATAGGTGGTAGTTTTTTTATGCTGCTTAACACACTTTATTTATGAAACACATTTTCAAAATAATCACATTTACAGCCATGGTATGGATGATTACTGGCATAAGTACATGTACAAGCATTGCACGGAATAGAAGTGTTAAAAGCACATCTATAAATACCCAACTAGAAAAAAAACAAACCATATCTCTTTCTAAAAAGGGAATTAAAGCCATTAAAATGGGAGATATACGACAACTAGAAGAAATTTTTAATAGGGTATAAGGATGAAAAAGATAAAAAAAGCATTGCAAATACAGAAATAAGGCCATGGCAAAATGCAGATGAAGATTCTATAGATTATGTACAGGAATCTATTTTATATCTAGCTATTTTCTGTAGAAATATGGCTAAAGGAAAGGACGAGGCTTTTGATATAATTGGGGCAATAAGACTAAAAATTACATTTTGATAGTGAAACATTTTTCCTGGCTCACTCACTTTTCGTGTAGTAGGTAGATCAGCTATAAGCTCATTCAAACTTATTGGTAAATAAGCTTTGCTTTCTAAACTATAAGTGGCGATACCACTCGTATGACTAAGTAAATTTTTTATTTTAATACGATTTATATGGTTATGATCAGAAATATGTATAAAAGGAAGATATTGTTTAATAGGAGATTCTAGATCAATTATATTTGCTGTATTGAGTTTTGAAACCAATGCACTGGTAAAAATTTTAGATAATGATGCTACTCTAAAAAGGGTATCTTGATTTACATATTCTTTTTTACCTAAATGACGTACACCATATGTCTTTAATGATAAAATTTCTTTTGGTGTAACAATTGCTACTGCTACACCAGGGGCATTGCAACAGGCAATTATTTTTGCTGATATAGCTTCAAAATTGTCAATTAGATTAGTTATCTCCATAGATTTTTGTTGTTGATCTCCACATACAAATGAAGAAAAAATTATAAAATACACAACAAAAAAATATATACTAAGCTTTTTCTGAATGAATGCTAGGTTTGAAAAAAGTTTTACCGACATTTCACACAAAAATTTTATATTTTTTATTTTCCTTCCTGATTAAGGTAATAAATATGTGAATCAATAAGTCAATAGACTTGTCATGATCGAGTCTCCCAGTGGATTCAAAAGGTACTCACAGAACTGTACATAAAACGCTCGCTTCCATACGGTACTTTGTGTTATTAACACGCTAATCCATTCCAATAACTGTTTCATCCGATATTCCGAACTATTGTTTATACCGATTTAAAAATAATTAAAAAATTACGTTTTTTAGTGAGAAATCTCGGATTCTAATTCTAATACTTCTATAATTTTATTTTTATTGAATAATGTGATTGCACCATACAAACCTAAACTAATGGCACAAAATGCACATAGGCTAGGAAAAAAAATAGTTTGCCAGACCCAAGAAATAGGAACATGCTGCATATAATACAACTCTGTCTCAAGTGTAATCAGCTTATAATGAGATTGAAAAAAACATAATCCCATACCCAATATATTTCCATATAACATGCCCCAATAAAGTGTATATAAACTATTGCAAAGAATAATCACATTAATCTGCCAGGTATGTGCGCCTAAAGATTTGAATAAAGCCACCATATCATTACGTTCTATAATCTGAATAATAGCCGTAGCAACCATCGTAAAGCATGCTGTCAATAGAAGCAGTGTATGGTGGTCATGTAAAAATCGTAGCGTTGCTATTAAATCACCGAGCTAATCCAGAAGGTATTACAACAACAAAATGGAGTTCATTTTTGTCAAAATTGGGTTCTCAAAAACACAAAAAATCAAAGAACTTCATTTTTCCATGATATTTTCTTTAAAAAAAATTAACCATTTTTTATCAAAAAAAGTGAAAAATATTCAATGTCAGCTGTTTATCTCATCATATAATTTAACCACCACTGAAGAAAGTAGTTATTACTAATTAGTCTATCTAAAAACCTACTTTGACTTATTCTGACGATCGTTCCGTGATTACCAAATCATTAGGCGTTTTTCCATCGGAATTCCGTATAGAAAGATCAGCTCCACACTCTTTTAGAGTATCAAATAATTCACTGTAGTTTCCAAAAGCTGCATAGTGAGCAGGAGTCCAACCATGTGCACCTTGTGCATTTATATTCGCTCCCGCATTGAGCAATATATTACAGAATTGTTGATCTCCACGCCAAGCTGCTACATGAAGAGGGGTAGCGCCATGACTATTTGGTGTATGCACATCGCACAAAATTTCTGGGAATTGTGTACAAACTTCTACACTGCCGTTCCTAGCTGCAAAATGTAAAAGTGTATTGCCATACATATCTTTTGCGTTTTTATTAGCTCTAGCATCCAATAATAATCTTACTACATCTGCATGATCAAAATAAACTGCACAATGCAATGGCGTTTCATCATCCTTCATTTTTGCTTCTATATCATTTCCATTTTCTAACAATTTTTTAACCCATTCTGTATGGCCGTGATAAGCTGCAGAATGTAACATTGTTATGCCATTTTTCTGTATATTTGCATTATTATTAGCAATAATCATTAGCAAGTCTAATACACTATTAAACTCACGGTTTGTATGCACGTTTGCAGTAGGATATGCATAATCTTCTGTATATGTATTAATACCAGGAGCTTGTACGAATAAATTAAAAATCCCAACCACATCTATATCACTTTCATTTACTGCCAAAAGAATTGGTAAATCAGTTTGTTGTTGCTTTATTTTTTCTAATAAGAATAATTCAATTGTCTTAAATTCATTATTTGGTATCGATTGTTTTATTACATGTAATAACAATTTTTCAAGTAAATCAGAACTACCATTTGCAGCTGCAAAATGTAGTGAGGTCCAGTTATTTGAACTCTTTTGATGTGCATTAGCACCACGATCTAATAATGAAGATCCAACATCTATATGATTAAAATAAGCTGCAAGATGGATGGGTATTATCTCATGTTTTCCTTTTGCATTAGGATCAGCTTTAAAATTTTTTAATCTTACAAACTCTTCCATCGATCCGAAATAAGCTGCAATGTGATAAGAAGTCCAATTATTACTGGCAGTGTTTTTTTTCTTCCTTTTACCTACTCCTCTAAGCTTCTTTTTTATAATTTTGCCTTCACTAATCTTACTACTTGATGCTTTATTTTCTGTTTTACTCCATTGAGCATGCGTTAATCCTTGGCTACAACTAGTACACATACTATATAATAGAGCCACCGTAATGTATGCCAATCTGCCGCATTGTAATAAAGAAAAATAGTTGTACACAGTCGTATTGTTTTAAAAATGGAACAAAAAAATCATTTAAAATTCATACAATCAGTAAGAATTAATTATTCTTTGCTAAGACTTATGTAACCCTGCTTTATCAGAGTGTTACCCAAAAGTGTCTTTTATCTTCTGTTAATACAATATTAGGTAATTTTTTTGCAAAAAGTGTAAATAAAAATCTACAATAAAGTTTGATCAGTTTTACAAAATAATTGAGGGTTTCAAAAGCCTTTACTGTGCTTTTAGTATAGCACCACTCAATATGTTATATGATCTTTAACAATCAGTTGCTCCCTCATTTTTTGATATATTTGTATCAAATAAATGGTTATTTTTATATGTTTTGTAATTACAAAATTTTTATAGAAAGCATCTTCATTTTTAAATAACTAAACATTGTTTATTGATCTCCTATTATATTTATGCACGAGACAGAGATAAGTAAGGAAATGAAACGTTTGGCAGACCTAATTAGATACCATAATGAATCTTATTTTCAAAAAAATATTTCTGAGATTTCTGACTATGCGTATGATCAATTATTAGAACAGCTGATTCAATTAGAGAAAAGATATCCCCACTATAAACTTATTGATTCTCCTACCGAAAAACTTGGAGAACTTCCTTCAAAAAGTTTTCCAGTTGCTTATCATCGAATACCGATGCTTTCTTTAGCAAAAACCTACTCAGAGGAAGAAGTGGTACAGTTTATCAAGAGGGTAAAAAAAATACTGCCCAACCAAACCATAGATTTTGTCTGTGAACCTAAAATAGATGGTGTAGCACTAAGTATGATTTATGAACATAACAGTTTGGTACGTGTGGCTACACGTGGTGATGGAGAAAAAGGAGATGATATTACTCAAAATGCCAAAACACTTTTTAAAATTCCAGATGTCATTACAGATAGTCAATATACATCTTTTGAAGTACGTGGTGAGGCTTTTATGACCAAAGAATTTTTTGAAACATCCAACCAAGAACGTGCTAAACAGGGACAAGAATTATGGGCCAATCCCCGAAATATTACAGCAGGAACACTCAAAACACTAGATTTAAATCTGCTGAAGGAGCGTGAAATAATATTCTATGCATATAGCTTTTACAGTCAGTCTATACCCTGTTATACACAACAAGAAGCATTGGAATTGTTGGTTAAATTAGGATTTTCTATTGCACCCACTTATAAAATTTGTCATGATATAACTGAAATAATGGATTATATCCACAGTTGGAGTAAACGAAAAAATACACTACTTGTTGATATAGATGGTATAGTAATTAAAGTAAATGCATTTCAACAACAGCAAGCGATTGGAATAACAGCTAAAGCTCCACGATGGGCTATTGCTTATAAATATCAACCAGAAATAGCTCATTCTACCTTAGAAAATGTAACGTTTCAGGTGGGCAGAACAGGTGCCATAACACCTGTAGCACATTTTAACCCTATCTTATTGGCTGGTACTATGGTACGTCGTGCATCTTTACATAATGCAGATGAAATAGCTAGACAAGATCTTCACCTGGGTGACACGGTTTTAATCGAAAAAGGGGGAGAAATTATTCCTCAAGTAGTTGGAGTGGACATTAAAAGTCGTAACCAAACATCGCTTCCCATTGTTTTCACTTCTGTATGTCCTGCTTGTAGTACAAGCCTGATTCGAGAGATGGGTGAAGCTGTTTTCTATTGTCCAAATAAACAAGCCTGTTTGCCCCAACTAAAAGGGAGAATATTACATTTTGCACATCGCAAAGCTATGGATATTTATTCCTTAGGTCCCAAAACAGTTGACGCACTCTTTGAAGCAAATTTAATTAAGACAGTAGCAGATTTGTATAAATTGCGTTATGAACAAGTAAATCAATTGGAAGGCTTTCAAGAAATATCTACAAAAAAACTGCTTGCTCATATTAAAGATTCTAAATCCATACCTTTCAACAGGGTATTGTTTGCACTAGGCATCAAACATGTGGGGGAAACAGTGGCTAAAAAACTAGCTGCTTATTTTGGTAATATGGAGCAATTACAATGTGCTACCATAACAGACCTATTACAGGTATCAGACATAGGCATGAAAATAGCACAAAGTATCATTGATCATTTGAATGATCCTTATCAACAGACTATCCTTACCGAACTTAAGGATGCAGGATTGAAATTTTCATTTCAGAAAATAGAGAAATTTACCAAAAATTTGGTATTATCGTCCAAAAAGCTGGTTCTCTCAGGTACCTTTCAGAAATATACACGGGAAGAACTGAGTAGGTTAATAGAACAGGCAGGAGGAAAACTAAATGCTGCAGTATCCTCTAAAATAGATTATTTAGTAGTAGGAAATAGCCCTGGACCGTCAAAAGTGGCCAAAGCAAGAACGTTAGGTATTTCGGTTTTAGAAGAAAATGACATTCTGAATATGATTGAGCCATGAACCTATATCTAATATTTAAATTTTTAGTCTTAAAGATTATTACGAGGTTTTTATCCAAAAATCTGGTTGTTGAACGCAGGAATGTAGGGTTGAAAGAAGCAGTAACCATCGGTGTACTCTATAGCTATGAAGAGCCTACCAAACATGAAAGCGTACAACGTTTTATTCGAAACTTAAAAAGCTTAGATAAAAAGATTAGTATACTCTGTTATACTACACCCAAAGACCATGTGCATCAAAACAGTAATTTATTATATTCCTTTGGACATGAGGCTATTTCTACTTTTGGAAAAGTAGAAAGTGACCAAGTAAAGAAATTTATAGATACACCTTTTGATTATTTATTTCATATAGATCTTAATACTAACCCAATTTTAGACTACATTATAGCTAAAAATGCAGCTAAATGCCGAGTAGGCCATTTCGATGCGAGTCGTAAAAATTTATTTGAAGTTATGGTAAAAATAAACACAACTACTCCTATTGAGGATGTTAAGAGATTGTCTATTCAAATGTTACACTATACCAAATGTATGGAACATTAACCTCCTCAGCTGGAGGCTTAAACATATAGACCAATGCGTTACTAAAATGTTTACTGCGAATTTTATATATTATTATAAATCAGCTATAAAAATAATACTGTTTTAAGAACATAGGGTACCTGGGGAAGGGGTACCAATTGTGTGGAAAATAAAAACCAAGTTGTTTGCTGTATAAATTTTATACTATAGAAAAATGTATTAAAATCATAAAACCATATTTACACAACAAAGCAACCTGGTTTTACCTATGCTAAAAAAATGTAAGCATTGCTATACGTTAACCTTCATCTTATTTAGAGCTACCCCTCCTGTAATACCTGGAACAGATCCTTTGTCACTATAACTCCACATTGTCCATTTATCCCAACCATTTGGTAGTTCTGCTGGTGATGGCTCTTGATCTCTAAATCTAGCAATCCACAACGGACATTTTTTTACAGCTTCTGGAGTATTTTTTACATTATCATTCCAAAAACTTTGGGTCGTAGATATATAAGGAGTTATGTTATGCTTATGCTGTAGATAGATAACAAATTCTTCTACAACAGGAGCCATTAAACTATAATCATCCTTGTCGTCTTTTGAGAATATTAAATTCAACGATATGATTGGATTTTTACTTGCCCACTGCTTGTCAGCTAAATTTAGCTGGTTTATAAGGTTATTAGCTTGTTCTTCAGTAGTACTACCAGTACCAAATCTTACACGGTGGTAAGCACCAGGTCTAAAGCCATGTGCATACATATTTTTAAAGTTTTCCACAAATTTAGGATCCTGGTAAGTTCCTCCTTCAGAGGCTTTTGCAATCATAAACCACTTGTTACTGTTACAAGGAGTTAGCGATGTCCAATCTATATTGCCTTGGTGGTGAGATACATCAATTCCTTCTAAGAAATTTTTATTCATAGCTTTTGACTTTTAAAAAGTTATACAACATTATCCTCTAATCATAATTAAAGTGCCTTTGATTTAAAGTATCAAAATCAAAGTCACTATTACTTATATACTTACATTTTAAGAAAAAAAGTTATGGTATACAAATAGTTATAGTATGAATAAATTTCTATGATGATTTTTTATTAAAAACAACAAAAATATACTTAATATCAATAATTATTGGTGGTGGTACAAATATATGATGGGATAAAAGACTGACATTGAGGATTTTCCACTATATTTGATAAAAAACGGCT
>NZ_QWJI01000021.1 GCF_004354815.1 Cardinium endosymbiont of Culicoides punctatus | reverse complement strand
ACCCTAAAAATATAGTAACATTTATGTAATAAATAGAGAAAATAAAAAATCCCAAATTTTTGTGCGAAATGTCGGATATAACACAAAACCAAGGAGTAGTAAACGAGGTTAAAAAAGTCCTAATAATAACGCGATCTTTATCAGATATAATCTTGTAGAAATACCTAAGAGCATGTATATTTAGCATGCATATATCTTTACAACAGTTAGGTATTTAGCGTGTAGCTGTTTGAAATTAGGTTATGCATTTGAATGAGCATTTTTTTCTTTTTTGAAAACCAATATATCAATGGCAGGACATAGTAAGTGGTCTAATATAAAACGTAAAAAAGGTGTAAATGACGCAAAAAAAAGCAAGATTTTTACAAAGCTAGTTAAAGAAATATCGGTAGCTTCTAGGACAGGGGGGGCTGAACCAGAATTTAACCCAAGATTACGTTTAGCGATTCAAAATGCGAAAGGGGCTAATATGCCAAAAGAAGCTATTCTTCGTGCTATTAGCAAAGGAGATGGTAATCATGCAAATGAATATAGTGAAGTTACCTATGAAGGATATGGCTCCAACGGGGTAGCTATTATGGTTGTCTGCATGACTGATAAAATAACTAGAACGGTTGCTAATGTACGTGCTATATTTTCTAAATATGGAGGAAGTCTAGAAAAGAGTGGCTCTATATCTTTTCTATTTAATCATAAAGGAGTTTTGTCTATTCCTTCATCGGATATTAAGAATCAAGATGATTTTATATTAGAATTGATAGATTCAGGAGCAGAAGAAACAGAAAACGATGGGGAAGATATGCATATTACTTGTGCAGTAGAAGATTTTGGTAAACTTCAAAAGCAGCTAGAAAAGTTTAATATAACTCCAAGTTATGCTGGCTTACAGTATATGCCTCATACTTTTGTAGTACTAAGTGATGAAGCATTGCAGCAGCTTATGAAGCTTATAGATGCACTTGAGGATGACGATGATGTTCAAAAAGTATATCACAATATTGCTATTCAACCAGAACAAGAAAAATTGTTCCTTATGCATTAAATCTGCTTATGTGTCTTAATGCGACTGAACAAAATTCATTCTTTAATGTAACGGGAGTGTAGATTTACAAAGTTTCTCTTTATAATAAATATATTTTTAAAGTGTAAATCTTGTTATCAAGTAGCAGGTTGTTTTTAGAAGAATATGTTAATCAGGTGTAAATTTTATACGTAGAATAATAATTAAGATTATGATTGGCTTTAGATTTTTTATCTTTTTGTTACCATTATTGGGTGTAATTTTTCATGCTTATTCCAAATCTGATGTAGAATTAGAAATTTTTTTTAGTAAGCTATCAATTATAGATCAAAAATTTATGATAGCTATTGAAGAAAATGATTATAAAAAAACGCAAGAATGTATACAAAATGGACAAGATGTTAATAGTCAAAATTTTTTCGGATATACTCCATTACATTACGTATCTAAGAGAGGAAATAAAAAAATTGTTGCATTACTCATTCAGTCAAATGCCCTATTAGATCCCATAAGTGTTAAAAATGGAAATACCCCCTTGTTATTAGCTGTTAAAGCAGGGCATAAAGATGTTACGTCGTTGTTATTAAAAGCTGGAGCAAATGTGAACATTGTAAATCATAAAGGATACAATGCCCTGCATATTGCTATTCAACATAACCGGAAAGATCTTGTTCAGTTATTGTTACAAGCAGGTGCTTCTTGTAATACCTACACAGAAAAAGGGTATAGCTGTTTATCATTAGCTATTAGAGTAGGTAGCTTATCCATGGTACGATTTTTATTGCAGCAAAAAGAGATAGTTGATTCACAAGATAAAAAAGGATATTCGGAACTGCATTGGGCAGTTAAACAAAATAATGCAACTATTTTTCATACATTATTGCTTTCTAAAAAATTTAATGTCCATGCAAAAACAAAACAGAATGCTACTTTATTGCATCTTGCAGTTGCAAATCCAAAGATTGATCCAAAGTTATTAAGAATACTTCTCCATAATAGTGCACTATTGGTAAATATCCAAGATGTAACTGGAAGTACACCCTTACATTATGCAGCATTCAAAAATCAGTTAGATGTAGTAAGTGGCCTATTGAAGCATAAATCTATAGATGTTAATATACAGAATAAAGTAGGTCAAACAGCACTACATTATGCCGCTCAAAATAACCATATATCTATTGTGAAAAAGTTATTAGCACACACCGATATAGATATAACTCTAAGGAATAAAAAAAATCTTACCCCTGTAGAACTTGCTATGGAGTGTAAGCATTTTGCAATTTCAAAATTGCTTTTGGCTTATAAAGAACTAATAGGAATTGATTAATCATCTTATACTCTTTCTACCGATGCGCCTAATGCATTTAGCCGTTGGTCAATTCGTTCGTATCCTCTATCAATTTGGTTGATATTTTCAATAATACTAGTTCCTTTTGCTGACAGCGCTGCAATCAATAAACTAATTCCAGCCCTAATATCGCTTGAGTGCATACGTGTTGCATGTAGCCTATAAGCATTGCCTAACCCTACTACATGGACTCTGTGTGGATCACATAATACCAATCGTGCTCCCATTGCGATTAAATGATCCACAAAAAAGAGTCTGCTTTCAAACATTCTTTGATGGATCAACGCATGGCCATGTGCATGCACTGCAACTATAATAATAACACTAATCAAGTCAGTAGGAAATCCTGGCCAAATAGCATCAGAAAAAGTCACTAAACTACCATCCGTCTCTTTTTGAATATGATAGCCTTCTTGCAATGGGATATGCAACGAAGAACTACACTCCTCTAAAATAATGCCTAGTTTCCTAAAATAATTCCACACAGGAGTAAAAAGTTGAATGGGTACATCTGTAATGGTTAATGCAGATCTTGTTGCTGCTGCTAGCCCAATGAAACTACCAATTTCTAGCATATCAGATAAAATGGTGTGTGTTGTTCCATTCAAATGGCTTACTCCTTCTATAGTTAATAGATTAGAACCAATACCTGTAATCTTAGCTCCCATGTTAGCCAACATGTGACATAGTGCTTGTACGTGTGGTTCACAGGCTGCATGATAAATAATCGTTTTCCCTTTGCTCAAGCAAGCAGCCATGATTGTATTAGCTGTTCCCGTTACGGAGGCTTCTGGCATAAGTATATAGCTTCCCTTTAACGTTGTACACTTTGATATCCAGCTTTCCTGAGCAACATTATAGGCAAATGTAACACCTAGGTGACCTAATCCAGTAAAATGAGCATGCAAGCCCCTTCTTCCAATTCTATCTCCCCCAGGTTTAGGTATAGTTACCTCTCCAAACCGAACTAAAAGAGGGGCTAACAGCATAATAGAGCCTCTAACTTTTGTGAACGCTTCCCGAAAATCTTCATTAAACATTGCTTGTTTTTCAAGATGAGAGGCACAAAATTGGTAACTTCCACTACCTAAAGATGTAATTTGTACACCTAAAAAGGTCAACAGTTTTATCATACTACGCACATCTGCAATATCAGGAACGTTGTGTAGTGATACTATTTTATCAGTCAACAACGTGGCACATATTACTTGAAGTGCTTCATTTTTAGATCCTTGTGGCTTTATAGTACCAGACAACTGACGTCCACCATTTACGATAAACTTCTCCATTCTTCGTTGTTCAAAAGCTTGATTTATAATAACTACCTAAAGTGCCCTATCTCTTGCATAAAAAATATCATTTTATATATATTTGATATTCAATATAAAATATATGTAATATTTTGACAACACATCTATCTATGTATTAGATTTTTGAAAAATCTAAAAAAATCGCTTGAGTAGGTACGATTTATATGATCTACAAATTGTTTTTTTGTTCTCTTTTCTTAGAAGCAGTAGTCATAAGTCTTGGTCTAGATCTGGCTTTTTGGGCATTTGCATCATCATCTGCCATGGTACGTATAATACCTAGATCAAGAACAATATTACTTGGTAACATTCTTTTAATATCCTCTATAATTCTTTCATTACTAATGTAATCATTATTCCAGGTACTACTAAATCGACGCATAAGCTTGACTACTCCCATAAGCATCTGTTCTCGCTCACTAATTGAACTTATACTAGCTATCTTCTCAACTAAAAGCTCCATATTCCTTCCATAATATTTGTATCTAATTGGATGCATAAGCGGCATATTCATGTAAGATTGCCGAATGCTTTCTCTTCTACTAGGCTTAGCATATGGAGCATCAATGTCAAGTTTATAGTCCGATAGTATAAAAAGATCATCCCACCGTTTCTGGATAGATTCTGCATGAGGATTAACTACTTCCATCAACTTTATAATGGCTTGAGCCTTTTGAGTACGCGAATTTTTATCGTCAATACTTTCAAACTGATCCATAAGTTTTTGTATATTCCTTCCATATTCCCTAAGCATTAAGGGAGATCGAGTTGTATTGTAATCGTACATTTAGGTTATTTAGGGTTACAATGAATAACATGAATAAAATAAGCTTCTATACTGATTTTTCATCCAGTATTTGTAATCTTGCATAAGCAAGCAAAAGTGTTTTTTTTCCAACATTTTGGAAAAGCACAACTGCTTTAGGCATTCCTGCAGTATTGACCAGTTCCATAACTTTTCCTTTACCAAAAAGATCATGAATAACTTCATGTCCTACTTGTAAAGTAGTTAAATCGCTGTATGATGTACTGCTATGGGATACATGAGCATAAGCATGATTAGACGTTTTTCCAGGAGACTTCTCAAGCACATCTTGTCCTTTTTTTGAAGGTATAAGCATAGCTTTAGGCTTATAAGCTGTAGAGAAGTTGGTTGTAGTGTTAGACGTATGTTTGGGCTTAACTAAATGGTTATTTAAACAATCTAATGAAATTTCATTCAGAAATCTACTTGGTTTTGTAGTTGTTAATTTGCCAAATCGATACCTGCTTAAAGCATAAGATAACGTTAATTTTAGTTTTGCTCGAGTAACAGCCACATAAAAGAGCCGTCTTTCTTCTTCTAAGTCTATTTTACTGCCAACCATCATAGAGGACGGAAAAAGTTCTTCCTCCATGCCTGTCAAATATACACATCTAAACTCCAATCCCTTAGAAGAATGGATGGTCATCAATGTAATAGCATCTTTATCCAGATTATCTTGGCTTTCATTTGTTATCAATGTTATTTCTTGTAAAAAACTTCCTAAACTTGGATCACTATTTTCAGGATTGTCTACAAATGCTTTAATACTATTTAGCAATTCTTGAATATGCGCATAACGCGTTAATCCTTCTACGGTTTTATCTTCATATAATTCTTTAAGTAATCCAGATTCTTTGGCAATAGTGTTGGCTATGGTATATGCATTTTCATCTTCCATCTTTAATTTAAGCGCAGCATTTTTAATAAATACTGCAAAGCGAGAAATAGCTAGGGCAGTAGCTCCTCTAAAAAAATCACCTGAACAGTTGCCTACTATTTCCCAAATTGGCACTTGTTTTTGATCAGAAATCGTAAATATTTTATCAATAGTAGTAGAACCAATACCACGTTTGGGGAAATTGATAATTCTTTTAAAAGCTTCTGCATCATTGTGATTCACAATAAAACGTAAATATGCCAAAAAGTCTTTTATTTCTTTACGTTGATAGAAAGAAATTCCTCCTACAATGCGATAAGGAATATTTCTTTTTCGTAATGCTTCCTCAAAGTTTCTAGACTGGTTATTGGTACGATATAAAATAGCAAAATCTCGATAAGGAAGTTGTTTAGATAGCTTTTGTTCCAAAATAGAGTCTACTACTAAGTAGCTTTCTTCCATATCTGAAATAGCTCTTATTATGTCAATAGGCTCTCCAACTATATTTTTCGTCCAAACTTGTTTCTTTAATTGAGCTTCGTTATAACTAATAATACCATTTGCTGCGTGAACAATATGTTGTGTAGAGCGATAGTTTTGCTCTAATTTGACTATTTGGTGATTAGGATAGTCGCGAGTAAAGTTTAAAATGTTTTTAATATCAGCCCCTCTAAATGCATAAATACTTTGTGCATCATCTCCTACTACGCAAATATTGTTATGATCTTCTGCTAATTTCTTAACAATGCTATATTGTACTAAGTTAGTATCTTGGAATTCATCAATGAATATATAGCGAAACTTTTGCTGATACTTTGCACTCAACTCATTATTAGCATACAGTAATTTATGCGTATGCAAAAGTAAATCATCGAAATCCATTGCTCCAGATTTCTTAGCATAGTTCACATATTTTAGAAAAACTTCACTAAACTGAGGCATGCGCATACGAGCGTCTTCTGCTTGATAGGTTCCATTTATAGCATATACATCTGGAGTAATCAGTCTGTTTTTAGCATGAGAAATCCTGCCTAGTATAATGCTAGGTTTATAGACCTTATCATCAAGCCTTAATTCTTTTACAATTTGCTTAATGAGTGACTTACTATCATCAGAATCATAGATACTAAAGTGCGAAGGATATCCCAAACTACTTGCTTCTTTTCGTAATATTTTTACAAACACACTATGAAAGGTCCCTAGCCATATAAATTTAGCTTTTGTTCCAACAACTGACTCTATACGTTGACGCATTTCAGCAGCAGCCTTATTTGTAAAGGTTAAAGCTAAAATTTGATTAGGCTCTACTTTGTTCTCTTTGAGAATATGAGCTATTCTAGCAGTTAACACTTTTGTCTTACCTGATCCAGCTCCCGCAATAATAATTGAAGGGCCTTCGGTATTCAACACGGCAACCTTTTGCCTATCATTAAGCTCAGAAAGATAATCCTCTGTTGTATCGACTATGACGGACTGTCCTGATGTAGTTACCATCTCTATTTTTTGTGTTTCATTCATTTCGGACAGCGTACATTCATACTCTATTGTGCAATACAATTCGTTCTTAATACCAAATTGGAAAAAGAAATTCCAACTCTACCACTTGAATTCAGTGATAAAAGATAAGACAGCAAATTAATAAATAGTTAGATAAAGTACAAAGTCAAAAAAAGATTTAGTTACTATGCATATACATCAATTAAATCGATTAATAAGGAATTCTATAAAAATTAATTGCATTTTTATATGCACAGTCGCCATCATTGCCAAATTGTTTTCCCTCGTTGCACGCGCAAATTACGATATTTTATTTGTATAATACGAAGGATTTTTCATTTTAGTTTTATTTAATCCATGAGTTTCTTCGGTATTTTGTCGGCATCTTGACATATGTAACACTGATTATTTGTAAGTCGAAGTTATATACTAAATATTCAATTTGCAAATTTTTTGGTATTGATTAAAATATATAATGCTATAAAGAAATGATATTGAATATTTTTTATTATGCTTCTTTCAAAACTAACTTTTAGCCCTATAGCTCCTAATAGGAGTAGAACAAAACCGAGTTACATAATATGTTTTGAAGGAAGACTATTATTTTCTAGTAAAAAATGGTTGATCTTTCTCAAAGAGATATTCTTATGAAAATTGTCCTTAACAAATCTCTTAAAAGAGAATATAATCATTCAAATTACTCAAAAAGAAAGAAAAATGTATGTTTTTTTCAATAAAATTAATAATTTTATAACAGGGTTATTCGAAAAAGCTTGAGATTTGCTCATGACAGTAATTGGACAACAAAAGAATTAACTTCAGGACTTTCGCACTTTTAGTTAAAAACACTGTTTATAGACTAGTCTATAAAATAGAGAAATGTTAATATTATTGATNATTATTGATTATCAATACTATAAAACATGTCCATGTCTAAAAATGCAAACACAATTATCTGTTTTGCGAAAGTCCTGAACTTATTTCTTTAGATTTAACCCTAATTTTACATTATACTAACGAGGGAATATGGTTTTTGATAAAAAATATCAAGCAAAAAAATATTGTTCGGAATAATGTACAAGGAAAGTTTAAATTAGATATGGTGTTTAAGATAGAGTTGTTGCATCCTAGCTTAGCATTCAGAAATGCAAATCTAAAGATCCTAGCACAAAAAAAGATTTTCAAGAAAAACGTAGATATCTCAACTTTATACTTAACAGATCACTTTTGGCATGTTTCATATATAGACATCTTGTTGGTAAGCGTTCGTCTGTGTGCGTTGCTGAGTCACAAATGGAGATGTACCATATTAACTCATTTTTTAACTAAAAAATAATGGAACAAAATCAATTTAATGTTAAGCTTATAGATCGTCAAATGTTGACACCTAGTGTATTGCAATTGCGATTTGTACGTTCTGACAACTTACCATGTAAATTTAAAGCTGGTCAGTTTATTACCTTTTTACTGCCACATGAAAATGGGAGAAAAATACGGCGCAGTTATAGCTTAGCTAACTTCCCTGAACAACCGTATGAACTAGAAATGATCATTGCACCTGTTTATGAAGGATTTGCTACTAAAATTCTATTTGATTTACAATTAGGGGCTGAACTACAGTGTACAGGGCCTCAAGGTAGACTCATACTTAGAGATGAAGAAGCATCTGCACATCATATATTAGTAGCCACTGGAACAGGATTAGCACCTTACCGTTCCATGTTGCCTACCATTGCTAGATGGTTAGAAAATAACCAGCATGCTAAAGTAACTGTGCTGTTAGGTGTACGTTATGTTGTAGATCTTTTATATGTGGAAGAATTCCTTGCATATGCTAAAAAGTATGACAGGTTTAATTTTTATGCATATTTAAGCAGAGAAAAGACACTTTCTCAGAGCTATCAATATTCAGGATACGTGCAATCCGCTTTTGAGATGTTGCATCTAAATCCCAATACCGATGTGATTTATCTATGTGGCAATCCACATATGATTGATGCCAGTATGGATACATTACAAAAAATGGGCTTTAATACTCAAAATATTAGGAGAGAGAAGTATACATCTGTAAGAGTAGTCTCTTAATATTAAGATAATTTCGATATCTTTAACTTTCAAATTCCGCTATTTTGAATTTTAGATTTTTAAAAATACCCGTGTATATTGATCCTACCTATTGGATCTTTTTACTATTTGTAATAGGTACTACCAATGTGCCTATAAGAGAAAGTATATTAATAACGATTATTATTACCTTTAGTGTGTTGGTACATGAATATGGCCATGCTTTAGCCGCTCTCTTTTGGAATGCCAACCCTCGTATTGTATTAAGGGCTTTTGGTGGCGTTACAAAATTTAATTCGTATGCTATTACGCCCAAACAAGATTTCTTGATTACACTTGCAGGCCCTATGTTGCATGGACTGTTGATACTTATTCCTTATATATTAATCAAAATGAATGCTTTTGATAATTATTATATAAAATATGTACTATATATGACAAAATATCTTAATACGATATTGCTTTTATTGAACTTAATCCCAATTATACCATTGGATGGTGGTATACTTATGCGTTTCCTTCTTGAAAAGAAGTTTGGCCGCAAGGGGTATCATGCAAGTATTATTATAGGGATAATTTCTGCAGCTATTGCTATTCCTTGTTTACTTTTTTACGGATATTATTTTTTCTTTGTTATACAGTTTTTCTTATCAGGATTACACTATTGTAAACTTTGGCAAGAAAGGGATCTATAAAATGGATTAATCATGAAGGCAAATCGTTTCTATAGCTTAATGCATCTTATGAAAGGTGTATTTATGAACTTCAATAAAATGCAATCATTTGGTATGTTGTTGCTAAAAACAGCAATATGTATCGCTTGTACATCAGATATACCAAAGGAAGAACCATATCCTCATGATAATCGAGTTGTGTTTGGAGCTTCACCCACTAAAATTCAACAAAGTAAGAAATCAAACCCGATCGTTCATGGTATTGCTAGTACCAGCAAAAGTGGATGCATCAATGCAATTTTACAAGTACTATCTAGAATATATAAAGACGAAATTAATGCAAGCAGAAATAATTTGTTACGCAAAATTGTCTTTTGTGTAACAAGTGGAAATGTAAATAATCTTCCCGTAGATATAGAGCGTTTTAGGTCTACGTTACCAGAGCCTTATAACAATAAAGCGTATGAAGGCAATGCGGATAAGCTTTTAGAAGCTATTCATGCCAAAGCGTTATTGCTTGGAAGGATCACTTATTTAGAGCATTTTACTCCAGATAAAAGTGATCATACCACATTAGATTTTATCAAAAAAAATGATTCAACTATCGTTGAAGGTGAAAAAGAATTGCTTATCCTAAATATATGTCCAGTAAACCAAGATGTAGGTGATTTTAGTAAATTGATACAGATACATCAAAAAAAAGATGTTTGTTATAAACGGCATAAATATTTTGACAAATATGGAATACAGCATGAAAAACAAATAAAAGGCATAAAAGAAATTGTATTTAAAGAACTTCCAAATAAGTTATGTGTCTCACTTGCAAGAGATAAAGACTATATGGACAACTATAATTTAGGGGGTACAGAGACTATAAAAATTATAGCACAATATGATTTTTCTTCGCCTAAAATAGAAATCCCATTTCATTTAGAGGCATTTCTGGTTCCCGTATCTTCAAATAATCAAACTGAATCAAGACATTTTGTTGCCTTTATACAATTAGATGGACATTGGTATGGTATCAATGATGATAAAGTCATTGGTGTTTCTAAACAAGAGGCTATTGTTGCATCAGCAAAAGGAGTGCTCTTTTTTTATCGTAAGTAAACACGATCTAGAAACCTATATTCTGTACTCCGTTTTACTTTAACAAAATCTTTGTATCTTTGTAGCGTAACTAGAAATATATAGCTTAAGATCTGTCTTCATGGGAGGTAATGTATACGTTTGTTACAAGTATCATTATTGATGTAGTCTTCTTTAATTACTGCCTACATAGCTCATTAAGATATATCGAGCGATAAAAACTAATATTTAAACAAGAGCGTAACTAAATATATAGCCTGATCTGTCTTCATGAGAGATTGTGATACACCTGTTACAGGTATCATTTGATGTAGTCTTCTTTATTACTGCCTACATAGCTCATTAAGACATGTCGAGCCATAAAAATTAATATTTAAATATGATAATGAATAACTTATGCAAAGTTATGCCACTACTATTAGTGGGACTTACTGCTTGTAATAAGCATAGTTTAGGGATGGAAAGTGAGAGCGTTTCTAGTAGAACTAGAAATGCATCTAATAGGAATTCTCCTATATTACATCTTAATTCTAATTATAATGATTATTTAGATCCAAGAACGGATAATGATTATTTAGATCCTAAAACGGATATTACTTTTAAAAAAATATTCAAGACAGATAAGGAAGTTACTGCTAGTTTTTTAAATAGTATACTAGAATTAGAAGGAGATGATACTATTGAAATAGAAAACTTTGAAGATACTGAAAATATAGCTTCTGGAAGAGAACCTAAAGTAACTTATTTTGATATACTTGTAAAGGATAAAAAAGGCAAACACTATATAATAGAAATGCAGCTTGCCTATGAAAAACACTTTAAAAAGAGAGTAACCTATTATGCAGCTGATAAGTACAGTGAACAACTTAGGAAGGGTGGTAGCTATAAACTACTTAAGAAAGTAGTATGTTTAACGATTTCAGGCCATAAGCTATTTAAAGATGATTTAGAACAATTTGGTACAATAATACATAAGAAAGCCTATAGAAGAGAACACCTTATCTTAGATAGAGAAACACATCAACATGATCTTGAGGACTTATCTTGGGTTTTTATAGAGATACCTAAATTTGATAAAAACATTGACGATTTAGAAGATAATGAAGAAAGATGGTGTTCGTTTTTACGGGGTGACGTTAAGAAAGAATCAGATTCTGATAAAGTCAGTGGGCATAATATGTCTATAAAAAAAGCTATAGATCAATTAAGAAGATCTAATTATACCGAAGAGCAGATGAATGCATATCGAAGGGATATTATTTCTATTGCAAATGAAAGTGTTACTGAACAAGAAAAACAAGAACATTGGAAAAAAGAAGGTATAAAAGAAGGTATAAAAGAAGGTGAAGAGAAAGCAAAAAAAGAGTTTGATCAGAAAAATCGGGAAAGGAAAAGACGAAAAATTGAAAAAGAATTAAAAAAAGGGTTAGAGAAAAATAAAAGCATTGATGTTATCAGAAATAAAATAAAATCAGAGTTAAAGGATGAATTTAGTGACGATAATGAGGAAGAAACAGAGAATATGATTCATGCAGAAATTGAGAAAATTGAAGCCATTGAAGGAATTAATGTTAACCGGCAACATGACATTAGTAGAGAAATTAGAAGTCACGGCTAAAAGAGCACTTCCATCAGTCCCATTTTACTGCAATTTTTAATCTTTCCAGCCAATTTTATTTTATAATCAGTGTATTATGAAATAAAATTGGTTGGTCATAGTAAGTTTATTTTCATTTCTCTAAGTAATTACTTAAAGAAAACCAATGTGTTATAATTAATAATATGGAAAATAGAATGATTAGATATGTGATATTATGTTCATACATAAACAAAATTGGACACAAAGCACCACCTAAAGAAATCCCTAACTCCTTATATAAAAGGGCATGGGATTTATTCGAATAATAGTCTATATAAGGCGCAAAAATCTCCTCTATGGCTAATAATCCTAACCATATTAATCCGTTGAAAAATAAATGAATGGCAAACCATTCATGCAAACACATGATTGAAATAGACAGCAATAATGCACTAATAGTAATTTTTAATGGGTATAACTGCTTTTTAATAATAGCTGGAATTTGAAATAAAATAACCATAAGGCTATACATCGATAAATAATGTGCATAGTGATGTACTACATGGTAATGTAACAGATGCTGTCCTAAAATTACATAAACTCCAAATACACGCAAACCAATAACGATACCTACTAATAACCAGCATATTTTTTTTATTGTAATAGGAAAAAAACCTTTTATTTTAATGTAGATATTATTATGGGAGGAGACTATCGGTGAAGAGAGTAACCAAACGAATAAAATAGGTATAAGCATACTAGACAATACTTTTTCACTTTTATGATTCCAGTATTGTAGCAACAACCCAACAAACAATGGTCCTAAATTAGTAGCTATTTTGTTCCAAGCGCTTTTTTTAGGCAATAGAGCACTTTCTTGTTTTACTAAGAAGTTAGCAGTACTTAACCCAAAAGCTAACATAGCCACTCCAACCATATGACCTCCTATCCATAGTAAACTTCCAGTTAATAAGCTAGAAGCCGATATAAATAAGGCATAACGTTTTCCAAAACTAGCCCAAAAAGGTGTTGCCAAAAAAAAGAATCTTATTCCCCAAAATAACAGTCCTACCTCTACTTTAGTAAATAATATGCTTGCTTGAGTCAGATAGGCATATTGCACACAACTTAGTAGAAAACGTTTAGTAAAAATAAGCATGGTATAATAGCTAAAAGTGTTTAGGATGATAAAATAAAATTACCTGACGTATTAAACAATTCATCTTATATGATCAAAGATTACATAAAAATTACATTTTTAGTGCGGAGTGTTGGATGTATATCTTAATTAGTCGGCCCTGCAATATCATAAAATAATTTGGTTTTCAATATTAAATATGTTATATTTGTATTAAGAAAACACCAGTTTTAGGATTATTTTGTTAAAAAACCTTGCAAAATTAGGGATGAAATCTAGGAAGATATTTACGGGTCAAAGCAGATTATTTGAGCAGCGCTTATCCAGCTTTTTAGATCCTCTTCATAAGCTCATTCAGTTAGCTGATTCGATTTCCCTGGAAACAATTAGAAGTAGACATAGATAAGCAGTTCCGTTCCGGTGCAGGTCAACCTCCTTTACCTATACGACTAGTTCTTGGCCTTTTAATGTTAAGTCACATGTACGGTCTCTCTGACGAACAAACCATTGCGCAATGGATAGAACGTCCTTATTGGCAATACTTTTGTGGCTATGATTACTTTGAGTGGAAGCTCCCTTGTAACCCTAGTTCATTGACACGTTGGCGCAAACGTTTAGGAGAAGAAGGGTTGAATAAAATACTCTCGATGACTATTCAGGTAGCCATAAAATGTAAACTTGTACAACCTCAAGAATTGACTAAGGTCGTATCAGACACCACCGTTATGAATAAAAATATTCGTTTCCCCACTGATTCTTCTTTGCTAAACAAAGCTAGGGAAAAACTAGTGCAATTAGCCAAAAAAACAGGTATTCAACTTAGACAGAGTTATTCACGTGTGGGCCTATTCATTAAACGTAAGGTTGACAACTATGCGCATGCTAAACAGTATAAGCGTCTTGCAAAAGGTGTTAAAACACTAAAAACCTATTTGGGTAGGGTGGTTAGAGATGTAGAACGAAATCTATCCAATGCTAATCAAGAAATACAATTACAATTTTCTGACTTATTATCTTTAAGTAAACGTATTATAAATCAGTCTAAAAAAAGTAAAAATAAAGTCTATAGCATTCATGAGCCCTCTGTCTATTGCCTAAGCAAAGGCAAGTCTAGACAGCCTTATGAATTTGGCTGTAAAGTGCAAATTACCCTAACCCATAAACAAGGTTTAATTTTATCCACAGAGGCCCTACATCCTAATGTGTATGATGGACATACCTTGCATAAAAGTTTAATACAAGCAGAGCAATTATGTGGTACTAAGATCCAACGTGTGTTTGTAGATAAAGGATACAGAGGACATAAAATACCTGACGGTGAATATGAAATATTTATAAGTGGCCAAAAAAGAGGTATGACTCCAGTGCTTAAAAAAGAACTAAAAAGGAGATCCTCTATCGAACCACATATAGGACACATGAAGGCCGATGGTAAATTGGAAGTCAATTACCTGAAAGGAATATTGGGAGACAAATTTAATGCAGTCCTTTGTGCTATTGGGCATAACCTAAGGATGATAACCAGAAAAATGAACCAAATAACTACCTAAACCAACCTATTAATACCTCTTGGCTAGTTCTCTTCAGCCTACAATCTCATTGAGTTTTTGCGTTGCTATTTCTAATAAAATTATACAATAATTTTTATATATTTTTGGAGTAATCTAATCCTATTTTTTTATAAAAAAGACGATATAGAATACTTCAAGACCGACTAATTATTTAAAAAATGCGGCGTGATAAACCCCAACTAATGGGAAACAAAATTAACAAAAATTTTGTCTTAAAAAATCAGTCCAGTAATATAGTATGAATACTCATATTGTTTATAACATAATATTAAGGTTATTGAGATTCAATATTTAACTTCCCTAAAGCAGATTTAAGATTAACTACAAAATTACTCTTTTCTATAGGATTATTTCCAAATGAAGAATTATTATATTTGATAAAGCCATCAGTTTTTAAATGTAATACAGCACGCCTTGGAAATGTTAAAGTTCCTTTACAGATGCTTGAATTAACGTTTATGCTACAAACAGCATGATCAGCCGTAGGTAGTGCACTATAACACATCTGTAATTTAGCTATACCACAATTCAAACTAAAATCTCCAAAGACATCATTGCATGATAACTTCATTATACCAGCATTTACATTTACCATTCCCATGGAGGTTAATGTTAGATTAACTTTTCCTGCGTTTACATCAATCGTTGTACGTATAGGAGCATGAATATCATAATGCACTTCACATCCCCCATTAGGTTTATTACAGCTATTAATGATTAGTCTATCATCAATAGTTTGAAAACTAATATCTCCCATTTGAGATATTTTTTTAAACTTTATATCAATATAATCTGTGTTATTTCCAGATGGATTAATCATTATTTTACTGTTATCACATTGAAATTCTATTACTTTAATACCAGAAGAAGGAATCTGTTTATGTTCAATCGATATATTACCATTGAATACACTTGTTTTTTCTTGATTATTAACAAGTAACCTATTAGCCCATCCTGGTACATTATTATCCTCATTATTCATGTTACTGTGAATGTATTGTGATGAACCATTCATAAAAAGCATAAGTAATGCTTTAGGCAGTATATTTTTCATAAACATATCGTTATATATAAATCTCTTAAACATACTGATTTTTTATAAAAAAATCAGTAATGCATATTATTCATAGGCTGGTCATACCCTTGCTTATTAGGATCAATCCAATTACTTGTCAATTAACTATAGCCTTCTATAGGGAAAATCCGAAATGGAGAGAAAAAAGAAATTGACGTTTGCATAAAATCTTTGTTTTAGTGACTACTGTTGATAATATTAAGGAATATGCACCAGTATTCGATATGGATTGAGCCTCTATGGGATTTCCCTATAGATTTTTGATAAAAAGTAGGATTAGATTAATCAAAGATTACATAAAAATTCGATTTTTTAGTGCGGAATGTCCGATTGCGTAGGATTAATATGTAATATCTGCTCACATATATTTTCTATTTCTGGTAACCAACATATAATATTGTTTTTTCTAGCCCATGGGATATAAAATAATAGCGTTTCTTTAGCAATTCTTATCTTATCTATCGGTTTGCGTACAGCTATGGTTCTTAGATTATGTAATCTATCAGCTAGTTTAATCTGAATAACACGAATATCCTTACACTTATTCAGTATACTTTGATTATCTGAATCATCTAATTTCCATCGCAACCCATAAGTATTATAGTGAGTAACCATGTCTACTATATAAGCAACTTCAATTCCATATAGTAGTTCTATTTGTTCCAATGTAACCATTGTATCCTCTACTATATCATGCAATAGAGCAGCCAAAATGGTATCAGAATTATTTGTATCCTCTAGCACAATCTTAGCTACCGCCATAGGATGGGTATAGTAAGGCTCGCCCGACTTACGTATAGTATTCCCATGTGCTTTCTTAATAAAGTGAATGGTGTCTCTTACCTCTTTCTCAGTTAAGGTCGTTTGTTTTATGAGTAGACTAATGAGTTCCTTTTCTTGAGATAAACTTGTAAGTGTTTCTGCTACCTTATTCGATAGATCATCAGTATGATATCGCTTAAATCGCATAACCTTTGTATCGTCAATAGGCAATATGTAGAGACAGGTCAAACTTGTTTCTGTTTCTATGGTTTGTATATATCCTCCATGAGCTTGTACAATTTGTCTACTTTCTTCTTGATACAGATTATTGATTGTTTTAGGTAAATAGACTGAAGTAATTTCATCGGTAACTTCGTAAACAGGTAATACATTTAGGCTATCTGTATCGGTAGATATAGAGAAAGCAAGTGCAGATAATATAGGAGATTTTAATTGCTTTTCGTAAGCACTATGTATAGTTTCCTGAGAAGGCTTATGGAAAGGGTAAGACAATAACGTATCTAAAATATTCAAATAGACTGTATGATATGTGGTATATTTATCCTGACATAGGTTTAAAAAATTTATGGTAAGTAATCTTTCAAAAGTAGTTGGTTCGGTTAATAAGTATTTTTCTTTGGTTTTTTTCGTTAAAAGTAACTGTATCGGTATATCTAGTTTCCTAACAGTTTCATAAGACTTTAGGATCATATCCTCTATGTTAACTTTATGGATAGATTTTGAGTCCAACGTAGACGTACGTTCTTCCTTAGCCCTTTTCAGCAAGGATTGTCTAAATACATATAACTTTTTCTGATGTTGCTGTATAGGGAGGCTTTCTGAATAGAGTCCTAGCTCATCAGCCATATCTTGTAATACTTTTCCACTATAAGTAGGGTCTAATCGGTTCCAGTGTTCTTGATTGTGTATAGAAGCTAGCGCATACTGTTGATCATAAATTTTAGTTAACGCTATAGTTTGTAATTGTCTGTTAGTTTTATTTCTTATATATCGATACACTAAGCAACTGAGTAGAATGGTTAATCCTATCATTGTTTCTGTAGTTATCCATGCTTTATAACTTACAATGGCTACATGAGGTGGTAGCCATTTATATATCAATAATAGGACAGATAGCATCACTATTATTATGGTAGATGGTAATAATAGACTACTTATACCTATATTTACTATAAACAGTGCACAGGACATAGGTGAAAAATAGCTTAATTTCATATATATGATGCCAGAAATAAAAAGGACTACAAATAACAATATGGGCCATAGTCCATGCAACAGACTATTATCTTTCTTTTTATAAGCGTGAAAAGTAGGATAGATGGTTACTATGGTTCCTATAACCATAACAGCTATGTACCAGTAGATATAGGAAAATACATATACTGGCTTCACATAAAAAAGTAGTATGGAGCTGTAAATAATAAAATAAATGCCTGATGTCATGAAAATAGTGGAGCTTTTAGGAAAAATATCTTTCCAGTAAGATTTGGTAAAGATTGATTTAAAATAATATAGTTTTCTTAGATACCAACGTTTTATTTCTTGGTTTTGTAGTTTTACGGGACTATCATCTGGAATACCCACCCAACCTGTATTTGACTTTTTAGGTAGCAGGTAATGGAGGATCAATAAAATGGACGCACCATATATAAGAGATAGGAATACATCACGTTCTCTTATAGCTTGTTCTTTTATAAAGATATTATAAACTGTCCGAGCTGTGTTGATTCCCATCGACCATAAGACAGCAGACCCACGAGGTCTAAATCCAAAGCAAGCCATAATCATTGGAACCGTAACCGAAGGAGTATAGAAATAAAATACTTTGCTCAAAAATTGCCTGATATTGTTCATGTGTAATGTAATTAAAATTGTAACTATACCTATTAAACCAGAGGATATTCGTACAATTTTTAGAGAATATTTATCGGTTTGTTCTCTCTTACCAGTTATAAAAGGCCATATGTCATTAGCAAATAACACAGAACCCGTATGCAAATAAGAGTCAACGGTAGAAATACATAAAGCAATAACAGATGTTATAAGTAACCCTTTCATTCCAGGAAAATGATTAAGCTGCATAATATAGTCTAATATTTTTTGTTTAGGTGGAACACTATTTCCACTTATATATAAAGCAGCAATAACAACTAAAAATAGTAACGAAAAAATGATCCGAATTATGCCACTTTTTAAAAATATTTTGGTTGCTTGTTGAATAGAAGAAGACATATAAAAACGCTGAATTTGAGCTGGATCAAAAGTAAATATGGAATGCCAAATGAAATAAGTAAATAAATGAACAAAGGAATTATCCCATGTAGGAGAGGTGTCCCAAGTAGCTATTTGAGATAAGTTAAATTGTGACATATTGACAAATTTTTGCCAATTAATCCATGGACTTTGAGCATGGTATAAAAAAGTAAAAGTTAAAATAGGCAAACAAACACTAAAGAAACAAAATTGATAAATATCCGTTAATGCTGTAGATCTAGCTCCTCCTAAAATAGTGTAAATCGTAACTAGTACTCCTAAAATGACTGTGCAATAGTTAGCATATGCTGTTACGTTACAAAAAGGAATAGATTCAATAATAATTAGACTAATCTTAAACTGAGCAGAAATTTGGGCTATCGCTACTATAATACCAAAGATAGCCGTAAGAACTTGAACAGGTCTTCCACATAGCCTACCCATAGATTCAGCAATAGAAAAATCTCCTAGCCACTCTTTCATTCTAACAAGAATGAACCGAGAGGCTAAGTAAAATCTAAGTGGACTACCTAAACTTAGTATGAACATATATAAACCTTGATAGTAATAACCAGTCAGTTGAGTATGTAAAAAATTCCCTCCATATATGGTAGCTATTAAAGAAATGGTAATCACCCAAGTAGACATGTTTCTACTGCCCACTGCATAGTCTTTAAATGTAGTAACTGATCTACTACAGTATAACCCTATTGCCAGTGTAGTTACTAAGAACACTATTATGATTAGAAGATCGATATCCATGGCTTATCTATATTTTGTGCTTTTAGTACAACACTCTAAATCAAATTTTTACTTAATAACTTGATCCCAATATTAGATTAAACTTCTAACACCAATAATAAATTTGGAGAACTTTTAACTGACATTTCGAACAAAAATTTTAGATTTTTAATTTTTCGTTTGGTAATGGTGTTAACTAAAATACTTCAAGCACAGATTTCCCTAAACGAATTTTTTTGACGCATTCATACCTAAAGCATGACTGATTATACTAAATAAAAAGTTACTATGCAAGTAGCATAGAAGGAATAATCATTAATTTAAGTCAATCCGAAACTTATATTCCGTGCGAATCTTTTATTTGACCAGAAAATCGAATTGCCTAAATTTATCCTAGTTAATTTTTAATCAACTATAAAAAATGCAAGATTATACTTTACAAGTAACAGCCAGAGCACTAATAGTAAAAAATAGAAAATTGTTACTTGTGAGCAATGATTATAAGCTTTGGTATACACCTGGTGGACACTTGAAACCAAGTGAAATGCTTCCAGAGTGCATGATAAGAGAAGTAAAGGAAGAAACAGGTATTGATGTTAAATCAAACCAGATTGTCTATGTTTCGGAATTTTTTGACAAAAAATATAGTGTACATAAGGTAGAAGTGTATTTTGCTGCTGAAATATGTGTAGATGAACTCCCTACACATTGGTTGGATCAAGATGGTCTGGTTAAAACTTCGCAATTTTTTGATATTGAAGCCTTAAAAAATATCCATGTTGTACCAGCCTTTTTAAAATCAGGAAAATGGTTAGATTTTGGTCTTGATATTTATCAAGGATCAGAGAAACGATAAGGTGATATCAGATATAACAAAAGAGATGTGAATAACATAAATTACTGAAAAATCAGTCGCCACATCTGTTTTATGATTGGCACTAATACTTACGCAACAGGTCTATTATACAACAACATAAGGCTTTTTTAGACGAGGGTAGCCTTCTGGAAGGCGCTTAAGATGGGCTATTTGGAAGAATGGACGTTGTAAAAGAGACCTAAGATTAGGCTCTTCTGGATAATTAAGCAAGAGAGGAAAAAAAACAGACTGCCCAATAATGGAGATACTATCTCCTGATAGATCAGCCATACCCCAAAGATTTTGGTAAGTCATAGGTATAGACATTTCTTGAGAATGATATGGAAAATGGCCAATATACAAAAAGACATGTCCTCCAATATATACAATCGTTAAAAACGGATCTCCATAATCTTTCAGATAGGTAAGTCGCTCTTCTGGGGTGGCACCATTCATATCAACTTTCTCTGATATTTCTACCTGGTCGCTGGAGTGTCTAGGTAACCAAATTCCAAAAGGAAGGAAAAGGCTCTTAAGTTCTGCTGAACAATCATTATAAAAGGGGTGGTGGTACAAATATATGATTTTACTTAGCCCAAGCGTTACCTTTATTTATGCTATCAATGACTATCATGATTGC